>NZ_JABXEO010000008.1:0-151696 GCF_013372585.1 Myxococcus sp. AM010 | reverse complement strand
GCGGGCCGTGAGGCGCGCATCGAGGGTGAGCGCCTCTTCGCGCTGGGCGACTATGCGGGCGCCGCTGCTTGCTACCGGCGCGCGCTCCAGGAGCGCCCGGACAGCGAGCTGCTCAAGGAGCGGCTGATCGAAATCTACGGCCTCGCGAAGGCCATGCCCCTACAGTCACCGACAGATAGGGCGCTCCCCGACAAGCCCGAGCCTCGGCTCCAGGCCCTGCTGGATCGGGTGGCCTCGCGCCGCCGCTTGAAGCGGGACTGAGGAAAAGGCCCGTTTCCACTCGTGAATCCGCCCTGGCCGGTGATTCACGCGTTGCACCCCCCAGGGGGCCCCCCTACAATCAGGTCCGACGTTTCTGTCATGGTGAAGCACCCTCCCTCTGACACCCGCGTCCGACCTGTATGCCCCGTCCCATGAGACTCGGAGTCCTGACCGGCGGTGGCGACTGCCCCGGCCTCAACGCGCTCATTCGCGGCCTCGTGAAGCGGGGCACGCACGAATTCGGCCACGCGTTCGTGGGCATCGAAAACGGCTACATGGGGCTGGTGGAGCCAGGGCTCGCCCACCCGCTCACCGAGGAGGACACCCGCGGCATCCTCCCCAAGGGCGGCACCATCCTGGGCACGTCCAACAAGGCCAACCCCTTCAGCTACGCGACCCGTGAGGACGGGCGGTGGGTGGAGCGGGACGTGTCCGACCAGGTCCTGCGCCGCTGCGAGGAGCTGGGCCTGGACGGGCTCGTCGCCGTGGGGGGGGATGGGACGCTGTCCATCGCCCACCGGCTCGTGGAGAAGGGGCTCAAGGTCGTGGGTTGTCCGAAGACCATCGACAACGACCTGTCCGGGACGGATCAGACGTTCGGCTTCGACACCGCGCGGCTCATCGTCACCGAGGCGCTCGACCGCCTGCACTCCACCGCCGAGGCCCATGACCGGGTGATGGTGGTGGAGATCATGGGCCGCCACGCCGGCTTCCTCACCTTGGAGAGCGGCATCGCCGGGGGCGCGGACGTCATCCTGATTCCGGAGATTCCGTACAGCGTGGAGGCCGTGGTGGAGAAGCTCCGCCGCCGCTCCACCCGCCGTCGCAGCTTCTCCATCATCGCCATCTCCGAAGGCGCGTTCCCCCAGGGCGGCGAGCTGGCCGTGCTGGACGCGGCGGAGGCCATTCCCGGCCGGGGCGTGGTGCGGCTCGGCGGCTCGGGGAAGGCGCTGGCGGACCTGCTGGCCCGGCACATCGAAGCGGAGATTCGCGTGACGGTGCTGGGCCACCTCCAGCGCGGAGGCAGCCCCAGCGCGGCGGACCGGGTGCTGGCCACCCGCTACGGCTGCAAGGTGCTGGACCTGGTGAGCGCGGGCCAGTGGGACCACATGGTGGCCCTGCGCGCGGGAGAGATCATCGCGGTACCGTTGAGCGAGTCGCGCAAGGAGCGCCGGGTGGATCCGGCGGGTGAGCTGGTGCGCTTCACCAAGAGCATGGGCATCAGCTTCGGGGACTGAGGGGACCGCCAACACGCCATGACGACGCTCGTCGGCCGCCATATCGGTCGCTACCGCATCCTCGAGCAACTGGGCTCGGGGGGCATGAGCGTCGTGTACAAGGGGCTCGACACCGCCCTGGACCGTGAAGTCGCGGTGAAGGTGCTGCACCCGCACCTGGCCGGCAAGGACGAGTCCCGCCGGCGGCTGGCCCGCGAGGCCCGCGCGGTGGCCAAGCTGCACCACCCCAACATCCTGGAGGTCTTCGACTTCTCCGCGGCGGATGCCCAGGACGCGTTCATCGTCACCGAGTACATCCGCGGGCAGACGCTGAAGACGTTCATGGACGAGGGCCCCATGGACCCGCCGGAGCTGGCGGCCATGGTCATCCACGAGCTGGCCGCGGCGCTGGCGCACGCGCACGAGTCCGGCGTCATCCACCGCGACCTCAAGCCGGAGAACGTCATGGTGCGCGAGGACGGCGTCCTCAAGCTCATGGACTTCGGCATCGCGCGGCTGATGGACATCGAGGAGCGGATGACCGTCACCGGCACGCTGGTGGGCTCGCCGGCCCACATGGCTCCGGAGATCATCGAAGGCCTGGAGGCGGGCCCCGCGGCGGACGTCTTCAGCGTGGGCATCATGTTCTACGCGGCGATGACGGGACGGCTGCCCTTCAGCGCGTCCAACACCACCGCCACGCTCAAGCGCATCCTGGACGGGGACTACGAGGACGCGCGCCGGCGCGTGCCCGCGCTGTCCGACGAGCTGGCGGACATCTGCGCCACCTGCCTCCAGCGCGACCCGGAGCGGCGCTACCCCGACGCGGCCCGGCTGCGGGACGCCCTGGCGGACTACCTGGCCGGCCTGGGCTTCGCCCGCGTGGGCGAGGAGCTGGTGTCGTACTTCGCGGACCCGCCGTCGTACCGGAAGCTGGCCCGCCAGCGCCTCGTCGCCACCCTGCTGGAGCGCAGCGAGCGGCAGCTCGCGGAGAAGCGCACCCCGCGCGCCCTGGCCAGCCTCAACCAGGTGCTGGCGCTGGACGCCACCAACGCGCGGGCGCTGGCGCTCCTCAAGGGTCTCCAGCGCGCCCAGCGCCTCAAGACGTGGCGCCGCCGGGGCCTGCGCCTGGGCGTGGGCATGGCCGCCGTCGGACTGCTGGGCCTGGGCGGCTGGCAGGCCCGCCACGCGAACGTCGCCGAAGCCACCCCGCCGCCCGACGCCACCACGCCCGGACAGGTCGCGGCCACGCCGCCTTCGGCCACGCCTGCCGAGCCGCTCGCCCCCGTCGCGCCTCCTGACACGGCTCCGGCCCCGAAGGAGAGCGCCGGGCGTCCGGCGCCAGGCACGGCGCAGCCGCCCCGCCCGGGGGGAACGGCGCCGCGCCCGGTCAAGGACACGACGGCACCGGGAGGCCTGGCGCCGCGAACGGACGGCGCGCTGGCCGTGGGCGGCGCCGTGCGCGGCCTGGGCACACGCCCCGAGGACGAGGAGGCGCCGCGCAAGCCGCTGGTGCGCAAGCTGCCGGTGTCCATCCTGGTGCGCCCCTATGGCAGCATCCGCGTGGATGACGGCGCGGCCAGCGCCCAGCCGCTGCAGAAACATGACGTGGAGGTGACGCCGGGCCGGCACACCGTCACCATCTCCTGCGACTACTGCGAGGACGTGGTGGACACCATCGACGTGCAGCCGGACGGTGAGAACGTCTTCCACCTGCGCGCCCAGCCCAAGACGTCCCGCCTGTCGGTGGACTTCGAGCCCGCGGGCGCGCTGGTGCGCGTGGGCGACCAGCTCCGCTCCGCGGAGGACAGCGTGAAGACGCCCTTCGAGGTCCGCTCTCCGCGAGGCCCGGCGGGCTTCCAGCACACCGTCGTGGTGGAGGTCTCCCACCCCGGCTACGTGTCGGAGCGCCGCGAGGTGCGGCTGCGGCCGGGCGAACCCACCACCCTGCGCGGGAGCCTCCGCCCAGAATGAGCCGCCGCCTCCCGCTCTTGCTCACGGCGCTGATGCTGCTCGCTCCGGCCGCCACGCGCGCCCAGGACGCCGGGGATCCGGAGGTCGCCGCGCTGCGCGCCAGCTTCGAGTACGGCAAGTACGCGGAGGTGATGGACCGCGCGGGCTCGCGCATCGACCGGGGCGGCCTGGACGAGGACGACCTGGCGGAGCTGCACAAGCTCGCGGGCCTGGCGGCCTTCAACCTGGGCCGCACCGACGACGCCCGCCGTCACCTGCGCGCGCTGCTCCGGTTGGATCCGGACTTCAGCCTGGACCCCTTCGTCGTCCCGCCGCCCGCGGTGGCCTTCTTCGACACGCTCAAGGAGGACATGGACACGGAGCTGGACTTCCTGCGCCAGGAGCGGCGGCTGCGCCAGGAGCGCGAGAAGGCGGAGGCCGAGCGCCGCGAGCGCGAGCGCCTGGAGGCGGAGGTCCAGCGCCGCCGCGCCGAGGAATTGGCGTCCCAGGTGACGGTGCGCACGGTGGAGAAGCGCAGCTTCCTGGTCAACTTCGTCCCCTTCGGCGCCGGCCAGTTCCAGCAGGGCCGCAACAGCCTGGGCATCGTCTTCGCCGCCACCGAAGGCGTGCTGGCGGTGACGAGCATCATCTCCTTCTTCGCCTACGAGGGGCTGTTCGAGGAGCGCACCATCGACCTGGACAACGTGCTGGACCCGGACGGCCGGGCCTCCGTCACGGTGCGCTACATCCCCACCAGCCGGGCCCAGCAGCGCGACGCGTGGCAGCTGCTCAAGCTGTCGTCGGCCGCGGGCTTCTACGCCATCTACGCCGTGGGCGTGGTGGACGCGCTGTTCCACCACGAGGACCAGGTGGTCCGCAGCACGGTGGAGCCTCGCGCCGCCCCCCCCACGGCGCCGTCCTCTCGCCCCACTTCCGCCCGCGCGACGGCACCGAAGACGTACACGCGCGTGGGCCTCTACCCGACCCCCGGCGGACTCGGCGCCGGTCTCACCCTCTCCTTTTGACGGAGACACCCTCCAGGTACGTGAAGCCATGGCCAGCCTCACCGTCCGCACCCCCGATGGCAAGGTCCGCGCCGTCTCCCTGCACAAGCGCCTCACCAGCATTGGCCGGGGCCCGGACAACGACATCCCGCTGGAGGACACCTCCGTGCCCGCCAGCGCCCTGCACGTCACCTTCGACGGCACGCGCTACGAGGTGGGCAGCCTGGGCGCCACCTTCCACGTCAACGGCAAGAAGCGCGACGCCCATGCGCTCTCCACCGGCGACGTGGTCCGCGTGGGCCACACCGAGCTGATCTTCGCTCGGGACGACGCCCCCCGTGCCCCACCTCCGCCCATGCCCGCTCCGCGAGAGCTGGTACACACGTCCAATCCGGACTCGCACACCTCGGAGCTGCCTGGCGTCCCCGGCCGCGAGCTGCTGCTGCTGCGCCGGCTCACCGCGTTCAGCGAGCGGCTGCTGGGGCTCTACGATTTGGAGCGCCTCCTGGAGGGCCTGATGGACGAGGCCATCGAGGTGACGCGCGCCGACAAGGGCTTCCTCATCCTGATGGAGAACGGGGAGCCGCGCGTGAAGGTGGCGCGCAACGTGTCCCGGGAGAACATCGAGGACGCGGTGGAGAAGGACAAGATCTCCGACTCCATCATCGCCAAGGTGGTGAAGGAGCAGAAGGCGCTCATCGTCGCGGACGCGCTGGACTCGCCGGAGTTCAACAAGAGCGACTCGGTGGTGAACCTGCGCGTCCACTCCGTCATGTGCGTGCCGCTGATGCAGAAGGGCGACCTCTTCGGCGTCCTCTACGTGGGCAACGACCGGCTGGTGAACCGGTTCGAGCCCAAGAGCGCGGACATGCTCACCATCTTCGCGGCGCAGGCGTCGCTCATCCTCCAGAACGCGATGCTGGTGAGCGACCTCAAGCTCGACAACACCGAGCTGCGCCGCAAGTTGGAGGACCAGCGCTACGGCGACATCGTCGGCGCGTGCCAGGGCATGCGGGACGTGTACAAGCGCATCGACAAGATCGCCCCCACGGACATCTCCGTGCTCATCACCGGCGAGACGGGCACCGGCAAGGAGCTCATCGCCCGGGAGATCCACCGCCGCTCGCCACGCGCGAAGGGCCCCTTCATCACCATCAACTGCGGCGCGATTCCGGAGAACCTGCTGGAGAGCGAGCTGTTCGGCCACGTGAAGGGCGCCTTCACCGGCGCGGTGGCCACCAAGGCCGGCAAGTTCCAGGCGGCCATCGGCGGCACGCTCTTCCTGGACGAAATCGGTGAGATGCCCCTGCAGCTCCAGGTGAAGCTGCTGCGCGCGCTCCAGGAGAAGATTGTCTACAAAGTAGGCGACAACCGCGGCGAGCCGGTGGACATCCGCGTGGTGGCGGCCACCAACAAGGTGCTCGAGGACGAGGTGAAGAAGAACACCTTCCGCGAGGACCTCTACTACCGCCTCAACGTCGTCACGCTGAAGCTGCCGCCGCTGCGCGAGCGCGGCGAGGACGTGGTGGTGCTGGGCCGCTTCTTCCTCCAGAAGTACGCCCGCGAGTTCAGCTCCAAGGCCCGCGGCTTCACCCCCTCCGCCACCGTGTCCATGCGCAAGTACGGCTGGCCGGGCAACATCCGCGAATTGGAGAACCGGCTCAAGAAGGCGGTGGTGCTCGCGGACAAGCCGCTGCTGGGGCCGGATGATTTGGACCTGAAGCCGGAGAACCTGGAGCCCATCATGCCGCTGCTCCAGGCCAAGGAAGAGTTCCAGAAGCGTTACATCAACGAGGTGCTGGCCCGGAACAATGGGAACCGCACCAAGACGGCCAAGGACCTGGGAGTGGACCCGCGCACCATCTTCCGGCATCTGGAGAAGCTGGAAGCGGAGAAGTCGGGCCGGCCGCTGCCGCCCGAGGAGGGAGACGAGCTGCTCTAGGGGAGCGGCCCGTCCGTGAAGATGGAAGCCACGACGCGGCGACAGGCCTGGAGACGAAAGCTGGGGCTGCTGCTGGCCACGGGCTGCGCCGCGTCCGGCTGCCTCATCCCCCAGGACGACACGCTGCTGGACTCCGTGCCGGAGTTCATGAACCGGCCGCCGCGCATCATCGACAGCCTCGTCGCGCCCCAGCAGCGCTTCATCCCGGACTTCGGCGCGGACGGCTGCGACCTCACCTTCGAGGTGGCCGTCGAGGACCCGGACGTGGACGACCGCATCGTCGTGCACTGGTACGTGGACTACAACCCGCAGGACCCGCGCGGCCCCTACCGTCAGTATGAGCTGGCCAGCACCCGCGAGCCCCGGCGCTCGGACCGGGGCACGCTGCTCATCAGCCTCGCGTCCGCCAACAACCCGCTGGGCACACCCGGCCCCCACCTGGTGGAGGCGCTGGTGAGCGACGCGGAGCTGGTGGACCGCGTGGTGCGGCCCCGGCCGGTGCAGCTGCCGGACGGCACCACGCTCGACAACCCGGGCTTCGTCGTCACCTATTCGTGGGTGGTCAACACCGTCCAGGGAGACTGCCGGTGAGGCGCCAGTGGCCGCCGCGGCGACTCGCGTGGACCCTCCTGATGTCCGGCCTGTCCGGCACCGGCTGCGTGCTGCTGGAGGATGCGCCGGACCCCAGCCAGCTGGTGTGCCGCGCGGACAGCGACTGTGCCTCCAACGAGGTGTGCTTCCCCGACGGGTGCGGCGACCCGGGCCGGGACATCGTGGTGGAGGTGACGCCCAACCCCCATGACGGCCTGCACGCGCAGGACTTCCCCGTGGACGCCATCCGGCCGGAGCTGAACCTGGCGCTGTTCGGGCCCGCCACCGTCCAGGGCAGCACCGTGCGCGCCACCACGCCCGGGGGCGGCGCCCCGCATCCCTACAACGAGCCGCTGCACCTCACCGCCCGCGGGGAGAGCGCGCTGCTGCCGGGCGTGGCGCGCCTCTTCACGGCCGACCTGGTCCCCGTCAACGGCGCCTGGGAGCTGCCCGTGGGGACCGGGACGTACACGGTGACGTTGGAGCCGGAGGACCTGGGGCTGCCACCGGTGCGCGGCGCCGCCACCGTGTCGCCCGGCGGCGCCGTGCCCCTGCAGTTGGTGTTGCCCGCCCCCAACCAGGTGGCCCGGCTGGAAGGCCGGGTGGTGCGCCAGGGCGCGCAGCCGGTGGACGCCGCGCTGCAGGTCCAGGCGCTGGACGCGGACCTGACGCCCCTGTCCCAGCGCGTGCCGGTGGCGCGCGGCTCGGGCGACTTCTCCCTGGCCCTGCCGCTGGAGGCCTCGCAGCGCACCAGCCTCCTGGTGCGCGTGACGGCGGCGGGCGACGCGTGGGTGCCGCAGAAGACGTTCACCGTGGACCCCCGCGAGCCGCTCACCGCGCCGCTGGAGCTGGGGGACCATGGCGAGCCGGTCCAGGTGTCCGGCCGCATCCTGGGACGGGACGGCCGGCCGGTGGTGCGGGCCTCGGTGTCCCTGCGTGGGCCCGTGGGAGGCGGCGGCACGTACCAGGGGCCCCTGGTCGTCACCGACGGGGAGGGCCGCTTCACGGTGGAGACGCTCCCCTCGGGGCCGGGCGGCACCCTGTCGCTGGTGGTGGTGCCGCCGTCAGGCTCCACCGCGGGGCTCACGGTGCAGTCGGTGGAGGTGCCTCGCACCGGCGCGGTGCTGCCGGACGTCGTGTGCCCGGACCGGCGCATCATCCGGGGGACGATTCTCCAGACGGACAACACCACCCCGGCGCTGGGCGTGAGGGTGCTGGCGGATCCGGTGGGACCGGTGCCGGGCTGGCCGCGTCCCCCGGCGGGCGGCGAGTCCCTGGGCACCACGGACGATACGGGCGCCTTCCGCCTGGGGTTGGATCCGGGCATCTACCGCGTGGACTTCATCCCCACGGAGAACCTGCCCCGCGTCAGCCGCGTCATCACCGTGCTCCCCGGCGACGACGCGTCCGAGCAGGTGCTGGCCACCTTCCCGCTCCAGCGCGGCCGCACGGTGCGGGGCCTGGTGACGGAGGCCGGAGCGCCGTCGCCCTACGCCTCCGTGCGCTTCTACCGGGTTGCGGACCTGGGAGGGCGCCCGTCCCCGGTGCTGCTGTCACAGACGGTGTCGGACCACCTGGGCCGCTACACCGCCCTGCTGCCGGTGCGCTGATTCAGGGCAGCCGGCCGGCGCCAGGGTTGCGGCCCGCGGCGCTCAAGGCCTCGTGCAACGAATCCACCGCGCCGCCCACCTCTCCCGCGTACTGCACCGCGTGGATGGCGTAGAGGTCCTGCACGCGCACCAGGCGGCGGAACACCTCGCGCAGGGGGGCGCGCTCACGCGAGTCGAGCGCGCATTCGGACTCCCGCACGCGGAGCTTCTGCAGCCACGCGGTGCGGAAGCGCATCCATTCCTGGTCAACGCTCTTGGCGGGAGACACGTTCACCAGCTTCTCGCGCCCGCTCTCCAGCTCCGTCCACAAGGCGCGCGCGCCGTCCAAGCACTCGCGGAACGTGAGCGCCACGGGGGCGGGAGGCAGCTTCTCCGGCGTCATGGCCAAGACGGAGCGGCCGACACTCCAGATGAGCCACAGCGAGAACAGCGTGGTGAGGAGGATGTAAATCCCATACGCGGCACCACGAAAGCGGCGGTAGCGGGGATCTTTCCGGGGGTCGGGAGCGGACACGGGGCCCACGTCTTATGACCGTGGACCCCGCGTGGCAACGCTTCCGTGTGTCCACCGTCCGGTGGATGGGGCGCCGGGCCCCAGGGCGCTACTGGCCGGGCTGGCTGGTCGCCTGGGGCGGGGCCGCGGGCGCCGGGTTCATCAGGCGCTTCACCGTGGCGATGCGCCCCCGGAACTGCGACTGGTACTGGCTGTTCAGGTAGGAGCCCGCCGCGTCACGGGCGATCTCCAGCGCCTTATCGTACTGACCGACCTCCTGGTAGGAGTGCGCCAGCAGCAGCATGGCGTAGTCGCGCGTCTTCGACTTGCGATCACCGTCCACGAAGCGGGCGAGCAGCGGCACGGCCTTCTCGTGGTTGCGGGTGTTGTTGTAGGCCGTGCCCAGGAAGAAGGACGCGTCCAGCGCCTGGTCCTGCGGCGGGTTCATGGCCAGGAACCGCTCCATGTTGGAGATGACGCCGTCCATCTCGTTCTTGCGGAAGGCGATCTTCCCCTGCTCGAACGCGGCGTCGCCCGTCTCCCGGCGCAGCACGCCGGCGCGGTCATTCAGGGCCTGGCGCTCCAGGGTGCTCAGCCGCGACGTGTCCAGCTTCACCAGCGCGTCAATGCCCTTGAGGCGCTCATCGCCGGGCAGGCTGGTCATCATCTTGTAGACCTTGTTCGCCTCCTGCTGGACCGCCTGGTGCGCCGCGGTGTCCGCGCGCTGCTTCTCCAGTTGGCCGGAGAGGTCGGCGACCGTCTTCTCCAGGCGCTCCTTCTCATTGGTGGCGCTGGAGCTGCGCGCGCTGGTGATCATCAGCGCGGCGCCCACGGAGATGACCGCGAACAGCACGTAGGCCACCGCGGACGACAGCCACTGGCGCTTCTGGAAATCTTCGTGGCGTTTGCCAACCGCCTTCACCTCCGCATGGAGGTTCTTGAGCAGGTTGTCGCTCTTGATGACGAGGTTGCGTGCCTCGACGATCTCACGGCGCAGATCCGTGAGCTCCTTTTCCACATCCGTTTTCGGCTGGTCTGGCATGGACATCTTCCTAGGCCCGGAAATGATCTCGGCCGATTCGCGCATCGTAAGGAGTTCTCCCGGTCATGCGGCGATAATTTCCGCAGCGGAACAGCGCTGCTGAGCCCATGCATTTCCCAGAAGAAGGGCGACAGCGCCCGCTCGCCTGCCACCCCTCCGGAGCTACAGGCTCCCGGGCAGCGGCCGTGATGGCTCCGCTGGAAAGCTGTACGTCACGCCCAGCGAGAGCCAGCTCCCTCCCAGGCTGAACGAGCCGACGCGCGCAGTGGACGGCCCCACCGGACCTCGGAGGAACGCGAGCCGGTAATCAGCGGTGATGCCCCAACGCGGCGTCAGGCGCAACGTGGCGCCGACGTTGCCCATCCACGTCTGGGTGGTGATCTCCTGGAGCGCCTCCCCCTTGCGCTCCGACGAGGCGAGCGTGGGCCCCGTCAGCAGGCCCGCGAAGGGCACGAGCCCATGCGGGCCCAGCTGCGGAAGCACCGTCTGGAAGCGCAGGCCGATGAGCGCCCCGTAGCCCAGCACGTCCACCTGCCGGGCCTGCGGCGGCCCGCCGTCGACGCCCGGCTCGTTGAGGTACAGGCGGCTCTGCGTGCCGAACAGGTCGATGCCCACCTCCAGCAGGTCGGAGATGGCGTAGGCGAAGGACCCCACCACCGTGGGCCCGCCCGCCACTTCCCGGGCACGCGGCAGCCCCTGGTTGGCGGAGCGCGAGTACCAGCCGTCGTAGAGCGTCTTGTTGGGGGTGATGCGCCAGCCGCCCTGGATGGTGATGCGGCCCACCCCATCCAGCGAGGTGGACACGTCCTCATCGCCGTAACCGTCATATTGAGCGGCGGCGGGGGCGGAGAGCAGCAGTGCGAGCGGAAGAAGGCGGCGGAGCATCAATGGCGGCTTTGGCGTCAGGGGCGCTTGGGGCTCAGCGCGATTTCCAGGAAGGTGGTCCGCCGGCGGCGCAGCGATGCGACGAAGCAGCGCACCACGCATCCGGCGCCGAACTCGCGCAGCACCACGCCGAGATTCGCCACCACGTCCCGCAGGGTGATCACACCGTGCATGTGCCCGCTCCTGTGCGCTGCGGAGGTTGGCCTGGGTGCTACAGGCGTGTGGCGCACGCTAACAGGGGGTCCCCCCCCGTCAATTTTCAGGGCGCTCAGCGGGCGCGCCGCTCCAGCTCCAGCAGGGGAATCTCCAGCACCACCACCGTGCCGTGGCTGCACGGGGGATGGAAGTCGGCCCGGTCCAGCTCCCCGAGCAGCGCGCGGAACTGCGCGTCGGAGAGCGGCGCCGCGCCGGCCTGCCTCGCGGCGTGGCACGCCATCACCCGCACCGCCTCCGCAAGCGACACCGTGTCCAGCGTCGCGCTCTTCGGTGGAAGCGCCCGCGCCAGGGCTTCCAGCAGCGCGCGCGCGTCCGCGCCTTCCAGTCCCGGCGGCACCGTCTTCAACGCCACCGTGGTGCCGCCGAACGGCTCCACGTCGAAGCCCAGGCGGGACAGGGCCTCCCTGCCCTCCACCAGGGCCTTGGCCGCCGCGACGGGCAGCTCCAGCGTGGTGCCGAAGAGCGTGGGCGCCGGAGGCGGCTTGCCGGACTCCAACGCGCGCAGGTAGCCCGTCAGGCGCGCGCGCTCCAGCGCCGCGTGCGGGTCCATCACCACCAGCGTGCCCCCCGGCCCCTCGCAGAGGTGGAAGCGGCCGCCCAGCATGCCCAGGGGCCGCAGCGCGCCGAAGTAGCCCGGCGGGGGGGCCTCGTTGAGCTGCGGCTGCGCCTGTCCGAAGGCGGGGGCCTGCCCCACCGCGGCGGCGAAGGGCAGCGCGCCCGGCCGAGCCCCCTGCCCCAGGGGCGGCGCCCCCGGACCGGGCCCCCCCGGCGCGTCCATGGCGGTGGGCAGCGGGCCACCCCACGCGGCCTCCTGGGCGCGGGTGAGGAAGCGCTCCACCGCGTGCGCGTAGTGCGCGGCGTCCATGGGCTGGCCGGCCTGGGGCGCGGCGCCCTCCACGCCCGAGCCCAGCCACGGCGCGGCGCGCAGCATGCGGCTGAGCGCGGCCGTCACCGCCTCCTGGACCCCCCGGGCGTCGGCGAAGCGGACCTCCTGCTTCTGGGGGTGCACGTTGACGTCCACCGCGCGCGGGTCCACGTCGATGTGCAGCACCACCACGGGCTGGCGCCCGGCGGCGAGGAAGTCCTGGTACGCGCGCTGGATGGTGCCAATGAGGCCGCGGTCCCGGATGTAGCGGCGGTTGACGAAGGTGTAGAGGCCGCGCGCGTTGTTGAAGGTGAACTCGGGCGAGGCGGCATACCCCGTGACGGCCACGCCCAGCCGGCGCTCCTCCACGGGGAACAGGTGCGGATGGGCCGTGGAGCCCAGCGCCGCGGCGATCCGCTCGCGCGGGTCATCCGGGCAGGCCGCGCTGGAGAAGAGCGTGCCGCCCTCGTGCGAGGCGAAGAAGCCCACCTCCGGGTACGCCAGGGCCAGGCGCACCACGGCCTCCTCCGCGTGCTTCAGCTCCGTGTCGCCCCGGCGCAGGAACTTGCGGCGCGCGGGCACGTTGAAGAACAGGTCCTCTATCGTGATGACCGTGCCCGTCCTCGGCGGCGCGTCCTCCACCAGCGGTGGCCCACCGCCCTCCACCGACACCCGCGTGCCCACCTCGGAGCTCGCGTCCGCGGTGTGAAGTGTGAACCGGGAAACGGATGCGATGGCGGGGATGGCCTCGCCCCGGAACCCCATGGAGTCGATGTGGAACAGGTCGTCCAGCTCGCGCAGCTTGCTGGTGGCGTGGCGCTCCAGGCAGGCCACGGCGTCCGTGCGCCCCATGCCGTGCCCGTCATCCGACACGATGATGCGGTCCACGCCCCCGCCGTCCAGCTCGACGCGGACCGTGCTGGCCCCGGCGTCAATGGCGTTCTCCACCAGCTCCTTCACGACGGAGGCGGGGCGCTCCACCACCTCGCCGGCGGCGATCTTGTTGATGAGGACGTCGCTGAGACGGGCAATCCGGGACATGACGGCCGGACACCCTCCGCCACCCAGGCGACGTTGTCCAGCAACACAACAGGCGTCGCGGCTGACAATCCCAGGCGGCTGGGCTAACACACGACGCCGCGTATGGACGTGTCACGACCAGGCAAGGGGCGGCTGCGCATCGCGGTGACCGGCGCGAGCGGCGACTATGGACGGCTCCTGCTGTCGCGGCTGGACCAGGACCCCGACGTGGAGAGCATCCTCGTGCTCGACGTCACCCGGCCGGAGGGCGACAAGGTGGAGTTCCACCGCGTGGACCTCACCCGGTACGACGCCGAGAGCGAGCTCACCGACGCGCTCACCGAGCGCCCCGTGGACGCGCTCTACCACCTGGCGTTCCTGTTCGGCCCCATCCGCAACGGCTCCCTGGCGCACGAGCTGGAGGTCATTGGCACCATGAACGTGCTGACGGCGGCGGGCCGCTCGCGGCTGCCCCGGCTGGTGGTGCCCTCCATGACGGCCGTCTACGGGGCGCGCGGCAACAACCCCGCCCTGCTTCGCGAGGACTCAGCGCTCCAGGGTTGCCCGCACAGCCGCTTCGTCACCGACAAGGTGGAGGTGGAAGGCCAGGTGCGCGCCTTCCGGGAGCGGCATCCGGACATGCGCGTGCTGGTGCTGCGCTTCGCGCCGGTGCTCGGTCCCTCGGTGGACAACCCGGCCACGCGCTTCTTGAAGAACCCGGTGGTGCCCACGCTGATGGGCTTCGATCCGCTCTGGCAGGGGCTGCACGAAGACGACGCCGCGCGGGCCCTGCACCTGGCCCTGCGCGCGGACGCCTCCGGCGAGTTCAACATCGTGGGCCAGGGGGTGATGCCAATCTCCGGGCTCATTCAGCGGGCGGGCGCGCGGCCGCTTCCCCTGCCAGGGCCCTTGTTCCGCGCCGGCCTGCATACGTTGGACGCCGTGGGCGCGGGCACGTTGCCCGTGGCCCTGCTCGACTACATCCATTACTCATGGGTCGCTGATGGCGAGCGCGCCGAATCCGTGCTCGGTTTCATCCCCCTCCACCATGTCAGAGACGCCGCTGCGGCGCTGAAGAGGAGCTAGTCATGGCCAAGGGCGTCCTTGGGAACGATCCCTTCAAGCGCGGCGCCGCGTCGCGCCCCACCGAGGCTTCCACGCCGGGTGGCGAGGAGAAGGCCGCCGCCGCGGAGACGGTGACGAAGAAGCAGCCGGGGAATGGCGGGACGGCGGCCGCGAAGGCCGGTGGCAAGGCGGCCTCCGCGAAGTCGCGCAAGCACGAGGGCAAGAAGGCGCCCGCGAAGGCCAAGGGCGGCAAGGCGGCCGGAGGCAGGAAGGGCGCCGCGGCTGCCCGGCCTCCGGCGCAGGCCTCGGGGACGCGGCCCCCCCGGGATTCTGCCCACGGCGCCGGCGACGCCGCCCTCCCCCTCCGCGAGCCCGCGGCGGCCACGCCGCTCACGCTGGACGCACCAGCCCCCGGCCCGGTGAACGATGCCGGAGCCCCCACGTCGAAGCAGCGCGACGTGGACCATGCCCTGGCGGAGGCCCTTGCCGCCGAGGTGGCCGAAGCCACCGCCACCGCCGCGGTGGACGCGGCGCTGGGCGCACAGCCCGGCCCCGACGCCGAGCTTGAGCGGCTCATGGCCACGGAGCTCGCGACCGAGCTGGCCGAAGCCGCGGTGGAGGAAGCACTGGAGCAGGGCCCACCTGCCCAGCCGCTGAAACAGGAGCAGGAGCTCGCCGCGGCCGTGGCCGCGCAGGTGGCGGACAGCGCGGCGCGGGCCGCCATGGACGAGGGGCGTGCCCACCACGCCACACCGGAGGCTCCGGCGGTCACCCGGTGGGAGCAGGAGACGTCCGTGCGCGTCGTGGTGACGGAGGAGGCGGACACCTCCGCGGTGGAGCCGGAGGTGGAGCTGCCGGATGCCACGCGCGACGAGTTCCCGCCCGGCCGCAGGGGCCCGCTGTCGCTGGTACCGCCGCCCGCCGCGAGCGCGGGTGAGTCCTATCGGGAGGCCTTCTCTCCGGAGTCCGGACGCGGTGAGCCCGAGGGCGTCCGTCCCCTGGCGGAGCGCGCCGTGGCGGCCCTCTCCCTGGCCCGTGACATCGCCGGGCAGGCGCTGGCGAGCGAGAGCCTGGCCCGGGCGATGCTCGCGATGGGCGGGCTGAAGGACATGGTCCGCGCGGGCCTGGGCACCGGCGGTGGCGCGAACCTGGACGCGTACGGCAAGGACCCGTCGCTCGTCGAGCGGCTGGAGCCCGTGCTCGAGTTCCTCTATTCGCAGTACTGGCGCGTGTCCGTGCAGGGCGTGGACCACGTGCCGCCGGGCGCGGCCATCCTGGTGGCCAACCATTCAGGCGCCCTGCCCTACGACGGGCTCGTCATGTCCATGGCGCTCACGCGTGAGCGCCCGGACCTGCGCGAGCCGCGCTGGCTGGTGGAGGACCAGGTCTTCCACGCGCCGATGGTGGGCACGCTCTTCAACCGCCTGGGCGCCGTGCGGGCCTGCCCGGAGAACGCGCTGCGGCTCCTGGACGAGCACCGCCCGCTGGTCGTCTTCCCCGAAGGCTACCAGGCCCTCAGCAAGCCCTTCGGTGAGCGGTACCGCCTGAAGCGCTTCGGCCGCGGCGGCTTCGTGAAGCTGGCGCTGCGCACTGGCGCGCCCATCGTCCCCGTGGCCATCGTCGGCGCGGAGGAGACGTCGCCCCTGCTGGGCCGCATCCCCGCGTCCTTCCTGGGCCTGCCCTACGTGCCCCTCACGCCGCTGGGCCCCCTGCCCCTGCCGGCCAAGTGGAGCATCCGCTTCGGCGAACCCATTGGCGTCGAGGACCTCGCGCCCGAGGCCGCGGACGACCTGGGCGAAGTCCAGCGCCTCACCGAGCGCACCCGCGAGGCCATCCAGAGCATGCTCCAGTCGCTGCTGCGCGAGCGCCGCTCCGTCTTCGCGGGCTGAAGCGCGAGGCGCCTGGACAGGCTCGAGGTGGGCTGGAGCCTCAGCCCACCACGCGGTTGCGACCGGACGTCTTCGCCTCGAAGAGCTTCTCGTCGGCGTCGCGTACCAGCTCACCCGACTCGCGGTGGTGTGGCTCCAGCACCGCGAGGCCCACGGACACCGTGACGGGGATCGCCTGCCGGTCGAACTCGAAGCGCTGCTTCTCCACCAGCCGGTGCACCTTCTCCGCGAGCTGGCGCGTGCCGGCCAGCGACACCTCCGGCAGCAGGATGGCGAACTCCTCGCCGCCGTAGCGCGCGAACACGTCCTCACGGCGGATCTTCGTGCGCACCGTGGACGCCAGCTGCTTGAGCACCGAGTCACCCGCCAGGTGCCCGTACTTGTCATTCACCGCCTTGAAGTGGTCGATGTCCAGCAGCACCAGCGACAGCATCCGCTCGTAGCGGCGGCTCCGCGAAATCTCCCGGTCCAGCTGCTCGTCGAAGTAGCGCCGGTTGTAGATCTGCGTGAGGCCGTCCATCGTGGTCAGCCGGTAGATTTCGTCGTGGTACGCGGCCTCGATGTTGCCGCCAGCGATGTACTTGAAGATGGTGCGGCCAATCTTCACCAGGTCGCCGTTGCGCAGCTCGCGTCCACCCTCCGCCAGCTCGTCGTTGATGAACGTCCCGTTGGTGGAGCCCAGGTCGCGGATGCGCACGCCCTCGCGCGAATTGGTGATGCTCGCGTGGTTGCGGCTGACCGACTCCTGGTCGATCTGGATGTCCGCCTTGGACGAGCGCCCGATGAGCGTCTCCTCCGACGTGAGGTCGAACTTGCGCCCCAGGTCCAAGCCGTAGATCACCACCAGCGCCGCGTCGAGGTTGACCGGCCGGTCGGAGATCTTCGAGATGACCGTGACGACCGTCTCCTTCTGCACCTTGCCTCCCGGGACAACAACGCTACCACCCGGCAAATCAAGAAAGCGAGTCAGTGCATGGGAATCCAGGTGGGTGTTCCCGCACTCGGGCCTCAGGGGATGTCGACCTGCCGGGTCGCGGTGACGAGCGGGCGCAGGGGGTCACCCTCCGGGTCCACCAGGGTGGCCACCAGCGACACGCCCAGCCCCGAGCATTTCGCCGGGAGCTGCAGCTCCGCCTCGCCGCGTCCCGGCGCCACGGGGGCGGCGGCGAACAGCACCTGGTCGTCGCAATCCGTGCCGCCCCGCAGGCTGACGCGCACCTGGCCTTCGCTCCCTGAACCCGTGCCCAGGCGGAAGCCGGAGACGCTCACCCGCACCGCGCTGCCTCGGGCCAGCCGCTGCCCATCCGCCTCCGGATGGCGCCACGTCACCTCCGGCCGGCCCAGGCTCAGCGTG
Source organism: Myxococcus sp. AM010 (assembly GCF_013372585.1). Lineage (NCBI taxonomy): Bacteria > Pseudomonadati > Myxococcota > Myxococcia > Myxococcales > Myxococcaceae > Myxococcus > Myxococcus sp. AM010. The sequence goes on along the minus strand of NZ_JABXEO010000008.1, from coordinate 134,289 downwards.
GCGACGGCCTCCGTCAGGTCCGCGAGCCGCTCCACGCCCAGGCCCTCCGCGGCCACCAGGCGGGACGGGCCCTGCCCCATGCGCCGGTCCAGGCCCCGCACGCGCAGCGCCTCCACCTGGAGCTTCGCCCGCGCTGGCTGCAGCAAGCCGTCGAAGGTGCGGTCCTCGAACCCCATCGGCGGCCGGGGAACGACGACGCCGTCGTCCGTGTCGTCCGGGTCCATCAACACCGTCCAGCGGCGGCCGGCGCGGTTGGTGAACTCGGCGCGCACCACGCTGGCCCGTCCGTCCACCTGGGCCTGGAACTCGCGGCCGTCGAGCTCGCCGTGGGCGTCCCCGTCGAAGTTGTAGCGAGCGGACTCCGGAAGGGAGAGGAAGCTCAGCCCCGCGTCCACGGGCCGCAGGCCGTCCGGGTCGAACTCCGGCCTGGGCAGGTTCGCCACGAGCGCGCTGGTGGCCACCGTGCCGTCCTGGGCGTGGGCCCCCGACGTGGCGGACACCACCAGCCGGTACGGCAGTCCCTCCAGGCCCCGGTGCGTGGGCGCCATGCGAACAGGCACCAGCCCGGGCCGGAGCAGCCGCGCATCGGCGTCCGTGTTCGGGTCGGCCGGCGCCACGTTGGCCGCGGCGCCCAGCCCCAACGGCACCATGCCCCGGCCCGGGACCGCCACGGTGGCCAACACGTAGGCGCGGTCCAGGTGCGCGCCCCGGTACTGAGGCAGCGGCGGCACACGCACGGCGAAGGGGAACGACAGCCGCACGCCCGGCGTCTCCCGTTCGAAGGGCAGCGCCTGCGCGTACTCCGCCGCACCGGTATCCGGCTCGCCGGTCAGGATGCCGGGCGTGGGCGCCAGGGTGAAGCGGGCGTCACGCGACAGCGCCGACAAGAAGCGCGTGGAGCCGGGCACCAACTGCCCCAGTTGCAGCAGCGGATCCATCCCCGGCGCCAGCAGGTTGAGGGGGAGCTCGTTCAGGGGGAGCGCGCCCGTCAGCGCCCAGGCCGTCCGCGTCCCACAGGCGCCCGTGCGAATGGCCAGCTCCGCGTCCAGCACGCCGGGCAGCGAGTCGTCACACACCCCCGCCACGCCCGGGGCCGCGACGTGCGGCATCGCGCTGCCCGCCAGCCACAGCGCGCTCCCCGACGGCAGCGACAGGCGGTCCGGGCCAGTGCCCAAGGGGAGCGCCACCTCGCGCTCCGGGCCCAGGAAGGACTCGGGGGCCAGCTCGGAGGGGAGCCCCGGCACGGACAACCCCACCAGCCCCACGCGCAGCGAGACCGCCGTCGAGGAGGGCTCCGTCAGCGTGGGGAAGGGGCCCGCCACGCCGCCGAAGCGGTCCAAGGGGTTGCGGCGCAGGGCCATCCGCACGTCGCGGAACTGGCTCGCGTCGTGGCGCGCCAGCGTCAGGTAGCCGTAGTCGGGGTGGAAGGCGGAGAGCGCCACCTTGCCCTCCGCGGGCACCCAGGCGGCGCCGTCTGCGTTCGTCACCATGGCCGCTTCCAGGTCGCCGTCCTCACCGGACACCGCGACGACGGCCAGCGGCACCGGGCGCCCGGTGAGCGCATCCACCACCAGCACGCGCACCCCACCCGGGGCCACCTCGGCGGGCAGCACGGTGACGCGCGCATGGCAGGAGGCGCTGCCCACCCGGGCCGCCAGCGCCAGGTGCTCCGAGGCGGGCTCGCCCAGCACGACGGAGGCCTGGTGGCCCTCTCCGCCCCCGACGACGGAGGCAGACAGCGCCTCCCACGCCACGCCGTCACGCAGCACCAGCGGCGCGCCCGTCGCTTCGCGCACCCACACCCGGAAGTCCACCGTCATCCCCGAGGTGCCCACGACGACGTCCGGCGTCACCTCGCACCCGACGGCCCGGGATTCGGACGGCGGCGAGCCACACGCTCCGTCACGGCACACCTCGCCCGAGTCACAGTCCGTGTCGGCGGCACAGACGACGGGCACGCACCGGTTCATGTCGCATTGGCAACCGGCGCCGCCTGCCTCGTCACACGCGGCCAGCGCATGAGGGCCCCGCCGCGCCTGGCCGCAGTCCTCGCGCGTCAGGCAGGCGGGCTCGCAGCGCGAGGTGGCCGAATCACAGAAGAAGAGCGCGGGGTCCAGGCAGTCCTGATCGACGGAGCAGTACGCCCCCTGTGGGAACGGCCCCACGGGGAGGTCTGTCCCCGTGTCCATGTCGCCACAGCCACTCAGGCACAGCAGGACACAGGCCAGGCAAGCCAGCACGAGGGGACGGGGTGTGGGACTCATACGGATGCGGCTCCGGGGGGACCGTCCGCGACCTTACAGGCAGGACGCGCGCTGCGCGACGGTACGCGGCGCCGGCCGCCGCCCTTCGAGCCCCATCATAGCCGGTCCGCCCGCCGCGCGCCCCTCCTCCGCAAGCGAGAGTTGGCTTTCGGGGGCAACGGATCGATGATCGCCCCCCTGATGGCCCGTGGTGAACCCAAGTCCCTGGAAAGTCTCCTTCCCCGCGTCCTGGCACGCCTGGCGGGAGAGTCCGGCAAGGGCCACGCGCTGGCGCCGGTGTGGGCGGCGGTGGTCGGTCCGCACCTCGCGCGCAACACCACCCCCCAGGCCCTGCATGGAACCACCCTGGTGGTGGCGGTGACGGGCGCCCAGTGGGCCCAGTCGCTGGAGTCCGAAGCGGCCTCGCTGTGCGAGCAGCTCAACGCGCGGCTCGGCCCCGGCACGGTGACGGCCCTCTCCTTCACGTTCCAGGTGGCGCGCCGATGATGATGGCCCTGTTGGCGCTCAGCGCCTTCCTGGCCGCCGCGCCGCCGACGTCGTCCGGCATGGAGCGCAGCGCCGCCCAGCACGTCAGCCGCGAATTCGAGCGCGTGGGACGGCGCGTCCCGGTGGAGGACCCGAAGCTGACCACCGCCGCGCGGCGCCTGGCGCACGAGGCCCTCACCGAATACACCACCGGCGCGCCGGGCCTCTTCACCCTCACCTCCGCCGTCAGCGACGCGGGCGCGGCGGATCCCTCCCCTCGGGCGCTGGTCATCCGGGCGTGGGTGCCACGGCACGCCATCGAGACGTTCCTCGACCGCGATGACTTCAACAGCGAGCGCGCCTCGCACTTCGGCGTGGGCGTGTCCGTCCTCGGCGAGCGCGCGGCGCTCGTCCTGCTGCTGGTGGACCGCAAGGCGGAGCTCCAGGACTTCCCGCGCCTCATCGCCCGCGACCAGCGCTCGGCCATGACGCTCTGCGGCGCCCTGGTCTCACCGCTGCGGCGGGCAGAGGTGTACGTCACCCTGCCGAACGGCGAGGTGAAGCTCATGCCCGTCCAGAACCGGGGCGCGCGGGGCGGCTTCTGCAGCCGGCTCGCCTTCGCCACGCCGGGCACGTACACCGTGGAGGTGGTGGGACGCGCGGACGGCGGACCGGAGGTGGCGGCGCTCTTCCTGGTGGACCAGGGCGAACCCCGCAAGCACGCCGCCCGCGAGGACGCCGCCGAGCCCACCACGCTGGAGGACGCCCGCCGGGCCGTCTACGAGCGCATCAACGCCCTCCGCCGCGCCCACGCGTTACCCGAGCTGTCCCCCGACGCCGCGCTGGAGCAGGTGGCCCTGGACTACAGCGCGCGCATGTCGAAGGAGGGCTTCTTCGCCCACATCGCGCCGGACGGCTCCACGCTGACGAAGCGTCTGCCGGCGGGCGCACGCTATGTGCGCGCGGGAGAGAACCTGGGCCTGGCCGCGGGGCCGCTGGCGGCCCACTTCGGCATCGAGCACAGCCCGGGCCACCGGCGCAACGTGCTGGACCCGGGCTTCCGCTTCATGGGCGTGGGCGTGGCGTTCCACACGGTGAACGGGCGTCAGGAGGCCGTCCTCACCGAGGTCTTCACCGTCGCCCCGCCCGCTTCGCCGGCGCTGGCGGACCCGCGGCAGGAGGCCTACGACGCGCTGAGCCGGCTGCGAGCCACCCTCAAGCTGCCGCCCCTGACGCGCAACGCCGCCCTCGAGACACTGGCCCGCGCCCACGCCAGGCGCGCGCTGGAGCTGGACCAGCCCTCTGCCCAGCCCGGTGAAGCCCCGGTGCACGACCGCGTCTTCGAGCTGTTGCCCGACGCGGGAACGGCATCCGTGGACTTCTTCGTGGTGTCGGACCCCACGGCGCTTCCGGAGTCCCGCAGCCTGGCCGACGCCACGAACAACCGCGTGGGCGTGGGCGTGGTGCGGGGAGACTCCCGCCGCTTCGGCACGAATCAATACTGGGTGGCCGTCATCTACGCGGCCGTCCCCTGAGGTCCCGCACGCAGACGCCGTGCGGGGTGCCCCCGGTGGGTGTGACCAGGGGCGTCAACGCCAGGAACCCCGCTCAGACAGGCCGGCGCTGCGTGGCGTAGGCCTCGAGCCCCATCTGCGGCGGCGCCACCTGCTGATACATGGGGCACTTCATGCAGGTGAACGACTGCCAGCCTCGCCGGACGGCTTCATCCAGGCAGTTGTCATACTGATGACAGTTGAGGTTGCGGTGGGTCTCGACGCCGGCACGCTTCGGCCCGGCTTCGGGGTTGATGGTTTGTGGCAGATCGGCTGGACACGGCTTCATGAAGCCCTCCCTCTGAACTGTTTCCCCCCCGAGCGCTGTGAACGAGCAGTGCTACCTGACGACAACGACTGGACCCGCCATGCGACGACGGACCGGAGTGGCGCTGAGCGGCGGCGCAAGGTAGTGATTCACTCCGGGTGACGCAATGGGTCGGCTGTTCCTACCCAAGTGCACGTAATCGCCTGGACGCTTTCAGCGAATGACATCGGGTGCTGAACAGTCAGGACTGGCCCGACACCGCGCGGATCTAGGACTTGTCGCGCCCGCTGTCAAACCACCCTCCCTCCAGGGCAAGGGGAATGATCGGTGTGTGCGTCTCGTTGGCAGGCCGCAAAGCCGCGTCGTGAAAGGAAGACCACATGAGTTTGAGTGGGTGGGTCGTGGGGGTGGTTGCGGGGATGTCGCTGGGGCAATCCCCCGCGACGCTGGAGGCCGTCCGCCTCCACAAGCCGGATGCGGCGGCCCTGGCGCGCGCGGAGCTGGCGGCCTGCGCCGCGAAGAAGTGCGACGACGCGGGGCGGCTGGCGCTGCTCGCGGGGACGCTCGCCCTCTCTGATGGCCAGGCCGCCGAGGCAAGGGAGCTGCTGGCCGCCTGGCCCGCCCCTCCACTGCTGGCGCCGTACCACGCCTTCTACCTGGGCCAGGCCCGCTTCTACGCCGGGGACGCCGCGGGGGCGGCGGAGGACTTCGCGCGCGTGCTGGAAGCCAAGGCGCCCGCGGAGCTCGCGGCCCGCGCCCGCGCGCGGCTGGGCGAATCGCTGCTCAAGGCAGGCAAGCCGAAGGACGCGGCCCGGGTGCTGGAGGACGCGGCCAAGGCGTCGCCCACCGTGGAGCTGCTCTATCAGCGGGCCCTGGCGCGAGGCGGCTCCGGCAACCGCGCCGGGCAGCGCGCCGACATGCTGACGGTGGCCCTGCGCTTCCCCACCCACCCCTACGGCGACGAGGCCATGGCGTGGCTGACGGAGGGCAGCACACCGCCGGTGAAGCTGGGCTACACCGAGCGCACCACTCGCGCGGACCGCTTCCTGGGCGCGGGCGCGGCGCAGCGTGGGCTCGACGAGCTGGCGACGCTGGACAAGGTGAAGCTCGACAAGGCCCAGGCGGCCCGCGTGGCGCTGCTGCGCGCGAAGGCCTGGTTCGCGCTGGGGCGGATGGAGGATGCGGAGAAGGCGCTCGCGCTGGCGCGCAAGGGCCCCGCCGCCGTGGCCGCGGAGGCGGACCTGCTGGTGGCGCGGCGCGCGCTCCGGTCCGACGACAACGACAGGGCCCGGACGCTGATGGCGGCCCTGGACAAGAAGTACCCCTCGCAGCCGGCGGGTGATGAAGGCGCCTTCTTCGCGGGCTGGCTGGACTTGCAGGCCGGGCGCTTCGCGGACGCGGTGCGGTCCTTCACGGCTTTCGAGGCGCGCTATCCGCGCTCACGCCGGCGCGACGAGGGCATGTGGTTCCGCGCGCTGGCCCACCTGCGGCAGGAGGAGTACGCGAAGGCCCGCGCCGCGCTGGAGGCGCTCCTGGCCGCCTATCCCAGGAGCAACATGGGGCCGCAGGCACGCTACTGGATGGCGCGCAGCCGCGAGCTGGAAGGCGCCAAGGCGGGCACCCTGGGGCCCGCGTACACGGCCGTCATCACCTCCGCGCCCGCGTCCTTCTACGCGTTGATGGCCAACGAGCGGCTCAAGGCGCTGAGCCTGAAGGCGCCCGCGCACTTCCCACAGCCGCCGCAGGTGCTGAAGTTGCCCCGCCCGCCCGAATTGGAGCTGGCGGTGGAGTTGACGCGCGCGGGCTTGTTCCGCGACGCGGCGGACGAGGTGGAAGCCCACGCGGCGCGGCTGCGCTCCGCGGACCAGGCCCTGCCCTTCGCGCACGCGCTGCTGGGACTGGGCGAGTACGGCCACGCCTACACGGTGGCGGCGCGCCACCTGTGGGGCCGGGCCTTCGGCGCGCGCGCTCCGGAGGCCTTGGCGCCTTTCTATCCACGCGCCTTCGCCACCGCGGTGGAGGGCGCGGCGACGCGGCACCAGGTGGACCCCTACCTGGTGTGGGCCATCATGCGGCGGGAGAGCGCGTTCCGGCCGGAGGTGATGAGCATGGCCGACGCGCGAGGGCTGATGCAGATCATCCCCAAGACGGCGAACGCCATCGCGGAGAAGCTGACGGAGCCCGCCCCCGCGCCCGCGGACCTCTTCTCCCCCGAGCGGAACATCCGCTACGGCGCCTGGTACCTGTCCCGGCTGATGGAGCGCTTCGCGCACCCGGTGCTCGCGGCGGCCGCGTACAACGCGGGCCCGGGCTCGGCGGCGAAGTGGATCCAGGAGCGGGGCTCGCTGCCGCTGGACCTCTTCGTGGAGACCATCCCCTTCAAGGAGACGCGCGGCTACGTGAAGCAGGTGGTGGCGGACCTGTTCCTCTACCACGCCTTCTACGGCGACGGCACGGGAGCGCTGAAGCTGCCGCTGCAGGTGCCCGCGCCGACGAAGGAAGGCGTCACCTTCTAGGCCCCGTTCGCGCCGAGCTTCAATCCCGGTCTGGCGCGCCCAGGGGGAAGAGCGGCCGGAATTGCCGCGCTTCCTCCACCGCGCGGGCGAAGGACGGGCGCGAAAGCAACCGCGCACGGTAGGCGCGCAGCACGGGAAACGCCTCGGAGATCCGGTGCGTCCAGTCCGCGTAGAACAGCGAGGGCGCCGCCGCGCAGTCCGCCAGCGTGAAGTCCTCGCCAGCGGCGGCCCAGGTCCTGCCGGCGAGCTGCCCTTCGAGCCAGGCGTAGGCGACCTCCAGCTTCTTCACGGCCAGGGCCACTCCTTCCTGGCGCTTCACCGAATCCCCCGTCAGCGCACCATCGACCGCGTGCTGCGCCGCGTTCATGACGTGCAGGTCGAAGAAGCGATCGAGAAACCGCACGTCGAGCGCGGCCATCGGGTCCGCGGGCAGCAGGCGCACGGGCCCGGGATGCACGAGGTGCAGGTACTCGATGATGATGCTGGTCTCCGCGACGTCGCGCTCACCGTCCACCAGCAGCGGGAACTTGCGCAGCGGCCAGCGCCGTGACCACTCGGCCGAATGCCGAGGTGTCTCCGGTCCGATGCAGCGGAACTCGAAGGGCGTGGCGTTCTCGTACAACGCGATGAGGACCTTCTGCGTATACGAGGAGAAGGGATGACCGTAGAGCACGAGCGACATCGCGGGAGGACTCCTGTCTCAAACCACTTGCGATTTGCAAGTGGAAGGGACCCTATCGCTACCACTTGCACACCGCAAGGAGTAACCTGGAGGGGATGGCCATGGCGCAGACAGGGCGATCCGGCTGCCCGATCAACCTGACGCTCGAACAGCTCGGCGACCGCTGGAGCCTGGTCGTCATCCGCGACGTCATGTTCGGGAACAGGCGCAGCTACGGCGAGCTGCTCGCGCGGAGCGAGGAACGCATCGCCTCGAACATCCTCGCGGACCGGCTGAAGCGCCTGACGGCGTCCGGCCTGCTGACGCGATGCCCGGATCCAACCCACCGGCAGAAGGGTATCTACAGCCTGACGGAAGCGGCCATCCAGCTCGTGCCGCTCCTCGCGCACATGGGCGCCTGGGGCCGCCGACATACGCGCCCGAGCAAGGAATTGTCCGTGCGCGCGGAGCTGCTGGAACAGGGCGGCGCTCCGCTCTGGAGCGCCTTCATGGACGAGCTGCGCCACCTGCATCTCGGCGCGCCGCGGCCGGCGCGCTCGGTGTTCGGCGAGCTGCAGGCCGCCTACGCGGAGGCGCTGGCGAAGCGCTCTTGATGAGTGCGGCGCGTCGTCCCCTTCGCCGGGCGGAGGTTCAGCCACCCGCGCTAGGCGCGCGCGGCCATCCGGCGCAGGATTTCAGACTCCAGCCCGTGCACCACCTCCGACAGGGGGGTGCTGCTGGAGTCCACGTGCACCGCGTCCTCGGCGGCCCTCAGCGGCGCCACGGCGCGGGCGGAGTCGTCGCGGTCCCGCTTCGTCTGGTCCGCGAGCACCGAATCCAGGCTGCTCTCCACGCCCTTCTGGAACAGCTCCTCGTAGCGGCGCCGGGCGCGCACCTCGGGGCTGGCCGCCAGGAAGAACTTCGCGTCCGCGTCCGGGAACACCACCGTGCCGATGTCACGACCCTCCAGGATGGCGCCCTTCTCCGACTCCAGCGCCAGCCGCCGCTGGAGCTGCAGCAGGCCCGCGCGCACCACCGGCCGCCCGGACACCTGGGACGCCGCCATGGAGATGTCCGGCGTGCGAATCTCTCCGGACACGTCCTGGCCGCCCAGGAAGACGTGGTTCTCCTCGCCCACCACCTGGAAGTGGATGTGCACGCGGCCCAGCAGCTCGCCCAGGCGCGCGTCGTCGTCGAAGGCGAGGCCCTCACGCAGGGCCATCAACGCCACGCACCGGTAGATGGCGCCCGTGTCCACCAGCGAGAAGCCCAGCCGGCGCGCCAGCAGCTTGGACACCGAGGACTTGCCGGCGCCCGCGGGGCCGTCGATGGCGACGATGAAGGGCCGGGCGCTCATGACAAAATCTCCTTCAACACCTGGACGCAGCGGGCGTTCTCCGCGGGCGTGCCCACGGAGATGCGCACGTGGTTCGGGAAGCCCTGCCCCGCGAAGGGCCGGACGATGATGCCCTTGCGCAGCAGCTGCTCGTACAGCGCCACCGACGGACGGCCGAAGTCCACGAACACGAAGTTGGCGTGGCTGTGCGTGAGCGTGCCGCCCAGCTTCGGCAGCTCCGCGGCGAAGAAGTCCAGCCCCGTGCGGTTCACCTCCCGCGTGCGGCGCACGTGCTCGGTGTCCTCCAGGGCCGCCAGCCCCGCGGCCTGGGCCAGCACCGTCAGGTTGAAGGGCATGCGCGTGCGGTGCAGGTACGCCGCCAGCCGGGCATCCATGATGCCGTAGCCCAGGCGCACGCCCGCCAGCCCGTGAATCTTGCTGAAGGTGCGCAGCGCCACCAGGTTCGGGTGCCCGCCGAGCAGCGGCACGGCGCTGGTGTACTCGGGCCACTCGACGAACTCGAAGTAGGCCTCGTCGTGCACCACCAGCACCTCCGGCGGCACGGCGGACAGGAAGCGCGTCAGCGCGTCGCGGCTGAACGCGGTGCCCGTGGGGTTGTCCGGGTTGGCCAGGAACACCATCCGCGTGCGCGGGGTGATGGCCTTCGCCATGGCCTCCAGGTCGTACTGGTGGCCCTCGCGCATGGGCACCTCCACGAAGGGCCGCCCGTGGGCCTGCGCGGAGATGCGGTACGCGGAGAAGGAGCCCTGGCACAGGAGGAGTTCGTCCTCCGGCGTGGTGAAGGTGCGGATGAGCAGCTCGATGAGCTCGTTGGAGCCGCTGCCCAGCACCACCTGCTCCGGCTTCACGTCCACGTGCGCGGCCAGCTTGCGCACCAGGTGGAAGGACGTGGCGTCGGGGTACAGGTGCGCCGCGCCAGAGATGTTCCGCATGGCCTCCACGGCGCGCGGCGAGGGCCCCAGCGGGTTCTCGTTCGAGGCCAGCTTGATGACACCCTTGAGGCCGAACTCGCGCTCGGTCTCTTCAATGGGCTTGCCGGGCACGTACGGCTTGAGCGTCTCAACGTGGGTGGGGACGAGCGGTCGCATGGTGTGAGGCCCTGATAGGAGGTTTCAGCGTCCGGAGAACACACCGAGCGCGCGAAACTTCGCGTACCGGTCCTGGACCAGTTCATCGGGTGACAGCTCGGCGAGCTGCCCCAGGTGCTTGCGCAGCGTCTTGCCCAGCGCCTCCGCCATCTTCGCGGGGTCGCGGTGGGCGCCGCCGGCGGGCTCGACGATGGCCTCGTCGATGATCTTCATCTCCAGCAGGTCCTTCGCGGTGAGCCGCATCGCGTCCGCGGCCTTGTCCGCCTTGGCGGCGTCGCGGAACAGGATGGAGGCGCAGCCCTCCGGGGAGATGACGGAGTAGACGCTGTTCTGGAGCATCAGCACGCGGTTGCCCACGCCAATGGCCAGCGCCCCGCCCGAGCCCCCCTCCCCCACCACCGTGGAGATGATGGGCACGCGCAGCCGGCTCATGACCTCCAGGTTGACGGCGATGGCCTCGGCCTGCCCCCGCTCCTCGGCGCCGATGCCCGGGTACGCGCCCGGCGTGTCCACGAAGGTGAGGATGGGCTTCTCGAAGCGCTCGGCCAGCTCCATGAGGCGGCGCGCCTTGCGGTAGCCCTCCGGGCGCGGCATGCCGAAGTTGCGCGCCATGTTCTCCTTGGTGTTGCGGCCCTTCTGGTGGCCCATCACCATCACCGGCTTGCCGTCGAAGCGCGCGAAGCCGCCGACGATGGACGGGTCCTCGCCGAAGGCCCGGTCACCACACAGCTCGACGAAGTCGGTGAAGAGGTACTGGACGTAGTCCAGGAAGTAGGGGCGGTTCGGGTGCCGGGACATCTGCACCACCTGCCACCGAGACAGGTCGCTGAAGATCTCCGTCTGGAGCTTCTTCGCCTTCTTCTCGAGCTTGGAGATCTCAGAGGAGAAATCCACCGTGCCGCTGGTGGAGAGGACCTTGAGCTCGTCGATCTTCTTTTCCAGCTCAATCAGGGGGCGCTCGAACTCGAGCACATAGCTGGTACCGGTTGCCATGGCGCGGGACTAGCACCAGGGTAAGGCGCCTTTCAACGCGCAAGCGGTTACGCACCCCACTCTGGAGGCCCATGCACCCGGCCCTGCCCCTGTTGCTCCTGGCCCTCTCGGGCGCCGCGTCCACCCCCCATGCCCGGGGACTGAACACCCAGGGCTTCCGGCTGTACCAGGCGGGGCGCTACCCAGAGGCCCTGGAGCGCTTCCAGGCGTCCGCCCGGGAGTCCCCGGACTATGCGCTGGCGCACTACAACCTGGCCGCCACCCTGGGGGTGCTCCGCAAGCAGGGGAAGGTCTGCGAGTACAGCGCCCACCGGGACGTCATCGTCGAGCACCTCACCCAGGCGGTGAAGCTGGATGCCCGGCGCCTCACCCGCGCGAAGGAGGACGCGGACTTCACCCCCATCCGGGACACCCTGGGCTGGCAGAAGCTGCTGGGCCGCAGCCCGGCGCGGGAGGCGGATGTCCCCGTGCTGCTGCGCGAAGTCTCCTGGTTCGGCCCGGGCGTGGGCGTCTACGGCACCACCCAGGGGCTGCGCTTCGGCCCGTCCGGGAGGGCCACCCTCTGGACGAAGGAGGTCGACCCGGAGGGAACGCCCCGCCAGAAGGAAGTGCGAGGCCGCTACACGGTGCGCGGCAGGCAGGTCACGCTCCGGTTGAAGGGCCGGGCGCCGCTGGAAGGCACGCTGACCAAGACGGGCGCCCTCACCTTCCCCGGCCTGGAGACGTTCACCGACGCACCTTCGGAATGCGAGGCGTGAGCCCCGCGGGCCTCCGTGCCATCCAGCCATCAGTCGCGCGGCGGCACTCGCTCGCTTTCAGATACGGCCCGCGCAACACCCTTGGCACCCATGATGCGCTTCGTCATGGTGCGCGCGGGGGCGAGTGGGAAGGGATGATTCTTCGGGGTGGAATCAGGGCGTGAGGCGGATGTGGCGGCGGCCCCCTCTACTGCTGCGGAACGGCCGGGACGCTCCCGCCGGGCGGACGGAAGCCCGGCGGGCCCCCATGGGCCCGCTCCACGACGAACCTGGACCTCAGGCCGCCTTGATCTTCGCGGCCGGCGGCGACAGCGCGTACCACGCGGTGCGGAAGGCCTTCAGCTCGCGCAGCCCCGCGGGGTGGCGGCCCAGGGCCGGCGCCATGGTGACGGGCAGGCCCAGCTTCTTCTCGATGGCCTTCGCCGCGTTGAGCTCCAGCTTGCGCCGGTTCTCACACTTCTCGCAGGTGGACTTGGGGCCCACGCGGTTGACGAGCACCCGCTCCACGGGGAGCTTCTTCTCCTTGAGGTACTCCACCAGCCGCTCGGTGCGGGCCGCGGCCAGCTCCTCGCCGCGCGTGACGACCACGAAGCGCGCCTCGCTCGGGGAGGCCAGCGCGTCCTCGAAGCGCTTCACGTGCTTGAGCATCCCGGCGATGTCATCCGCCAGCTCGCCCAGGCCCTTGGCGCGGTGCTTGGTGAGCACCCCGTGCAGCGCGCCCAGCCACGTCTTGGCCGTCTCCGCCAGCTCCACCACGCGCACGGACGTCACCACCGGCGACGAGTCCACCACGATGCGCTTGAACCGCTCCTGCACCAGCGCGTCCGTCAGGCAGGACAGCGCGGCCAGCTCGTCGATGCCCGGCGGCGCGCACTCCAGCAGGTTGCGCAGGTAGAGCAGATCCGCGGGGACCTCGCTGCCCGACCGGGGCGCGCCCTCGAAGGCCTTCTCCGCCTTCTCCTTCACCCGCTTGCGCAGGGCATTGAACCAGCCGGCGATGTCCAGCTCGCGCGCGTACAGGCCCTTGGTGCCCTTCACCTGCGTCTCCGTGTCCGTCAGGCGGCTCTGCAGCACGTCCGACAGCGAGTGCGCTGGATCCGTGGAGATGAGGAGCACCGGCCCCTCCTTCTCCGTCAGCGTCACCGCGGCGGCCGCGGCGCAGGAGCTCTTGCCCACCCCGCCCTGCCCCACGAAGAAGATGAGCCGCGTGGGCGGCAGCGGCGGCGCGGCGATGGGCGGCATGGACGGCGCGCGCACCAGCGCCGGAGGCCCCTCGGCCGCGGAGAACTCCAGCGCCTTGGTCTCCTTGCCACCGGCCCACGCCTTGGCGAGCAGCGCCAGGCCATCCAGCCCGCGCGGCGCCACTTCACGCCGGCCCAGCAGGTGCACTGGCACCACCTTGTCCAGCGCCTGGAACTTGCGGACGTGGGGGGCCTGCAGGCCGCGGCGGCCCTGGCACGCGGGACAGCCCTCCTTGTCCTCGATCTGGTTGACGACGATCTCCGTCACCGGCAGCCCGCGCTCGCGAAGCTGGGTGAAGAGCATGCGCGTCTGCGCCTCGGGCACCGGCTCCGCCAGCGCCACCAGGTGGAAGGCCGTGCGCGCGGGGTCCTTCAGCAGCGCCAGCAGCTTCTCCGCCTTCTGCCCCACCTGCTCCAGGACGCCGGGCGCCTCTGCGGCGGCCGCCGCCTTCTTGCTCTTCTTCGCCGGCGCCTCCGTCTTGTCCCCACCGGCCTTCACCAGGCCCAGGAACTTGCGCAGGCTCGTCGGCAGGTCGAACAGCCGCAAGGTGTGGCTGGTCGGCGCGGCGTCCACCACGATGCGGTCGAACGCCTCGCCCTCCAGCAGATCCACCACGTGGAAGAGCGCCACCAGCTCCTCCAGCCCCGGCACGGCCTGCTGATACAGCTTGCCCATGTCGTCTTCCGACACGTGCGTGCCCTTCGCGGCGGCCTTCGCCAGCGCTGGCAGATAGGACGCCAGGAAGGGCTTCATCAGCGCCGCCGGCTCCACTTCCAGGCCGTAAACGCCGCCCTCTCCCTTGCCCGGGACCAGCTTCGTCGCCTTGGCCGGGAGCTTCTTCTTCAACAGGTCCGACAGGGAGCGGACCGGATCCAACGACACGAGCAGCACCCGTTCCTTGGGCGCCTCCTCCAACAGCCTCAACGCATATGCCGCCGCGAGCGTGGTCTTGCCGACCCCGCCTTTGCCGCCGAAGAAGTGAAGTACTCGCGCGTCGCTCATTGCGTTGTGGCCTTCCTTGTGCCCCCCCGCGGCACCCGATGCACACTCCGGGGCGCCCGAATCGATTGGCGCCGCTGGAGTTGCCCGAGGCGTGGAACATGTACGGCCGGGCACTCCCTGTGGGTGGGAGACCCCCCAAGAATCCCCCGTCCGGAGGTCAAAAGTCAAGAATTGACGGGGGTTTCGCGGCGGGGTCGCCGCCTGGGCGGGCGTCCCCTCCGAGCCAGGCCAAGGGCCCGGAATCCGAAGGGGATTTCCTACCCATGAGGTCAGCGGATGACGAACGAGTTGGTGCCCATGGCACCCATCGCGCCGTCGCTGCCCTGCCCGCCCAGGGGGCCGCCACCGCCGCCGGGCGCCTGCTGCGCGCGGGCCTCGGCCGCGTAGCGGTTGAGCTTGTTGTAGAGCGTCTTCTCGCTCACCCCCAGCACCTCGGCGGTGCGGGCCTTGTTGTTCCCGTTCCGCTGGAGGCTGCCCAGGATGTACTCGCGCTCCACCGCGTCCAGGCTCAGCCCGAAGGGCAGCCGGAAGGTGTGGCGCTCCGGGCTCTTGCCTGCCATGTCGGGCGGCAGGTGCTCGCGGGTGATGAGCTCCCCGTCGCACAGGATGACGGCGCGCTCCACCGCGTTGCGCAGCTCGCGGATGTTGCCCGGCCATTCATAGTGCTTCAGGACCTCCATGGCCTCCGGGTGCACGCCGCTGACGCGCTTGCCGGAGTCGCCGCGGAACTTGTCCACGAAGTGCTGCACCAGGATGGGGACGTCGTCGCGGCGCTCGCGCAGGGGCGGCAGGTGGATCTGGAAGACGTTGAGGCGGAAGTAGAGGTCCTCGCGGAAGCGCCCGTTCTTTATTTCCTGCTTGAGGTCGCGGTTGGTGGCGCACAGCACGCGCACGTCCACCTCGATCTCCACCTTGCCGCCCAGCCGGCGCAGCCTGCCCTCTTCCAGCACGCGCAGGAGCTTGGCCTGCAGCTCGATGGGAATCTCACCCAGCTCGTCCAGGAAGAGCGTGCCGCCGTGGGCCATCTCGAACACGCCGGGCCGCCGCTGATCCGCGCCCGTGAAGGCGCCGCGCTCGTGGCCGAACAGCTCGGACTCGATGAGCGTGGCCGGGATGGACGCGCAGTTGATGGCGATGAAGGGCTTGTCGCGGCGCAGGGACAGGTTGTGCACCGCGCGGGACACCACCTCCTTGCCGGTGCCGGACTCGCCGCTGATGGACACGCTGGCCTTGGAGGGCGCCACCTTCTCCACCAGCTCGATGACCTTGCGCATGCCCGCGGACTGGGCAATCAGGTCCGACGAGCCGAGCTGCTTCAGCCGCCGCCGCAGCGTCTGCACCTCGCGCATCGTCTCCTTCTTCTCCAGCGCCCGGTCGATGCAGACCTTGAGCCGCGCGGTATCCAGCGGCTTGACGATGAAGTCGTAGGCGCCCTCGCGGATGGACTCCACCGCGGCGTCGATGGTGCCCCGCCCCGTCAGGAAGACCACCGGGCAGTCCGGCAGCTCCTCCTTCAGGTTGCGCAGCAACCAGAGCCCATCCGTCTCCGGCATGGCCAGGTCCGACAGGACCACGTCCGGCCGGAATTCGTTTGCCTTGCGGAGGGCGTCATGCCCGTCGAAGGCGATCTCGACCTTGTGTCCCCAGGCGCCGAGCATGTCCGCCAGCGCCTCACACGTGTCGCGTTCGTCATCCACGGCCAGGATTCGTGCGCTGCCCAAGTGAAGACCTCCCGTACTGCGTCGTGACGCGAAGTTGTCGTGACTCGAAATCAAGATCCGGCCCGTCTGGCTGTGACACTCAGGCGCGGGAGAAACCCAGGCGGCAGACCCCCGCCCGGACGTACAGGTCGACGCCCAGTTGAGAACAGCGCAGCTGCAGCGCGGCCACGGCGTCGGGCAGGGGCTCGGGGCAGACGCCGGCCGAGTCTTCGACCTCCAGCACCGCGCTCTTCTCGTCCCCGCGCACCGTGACGCGGATCGAGCCGCCATTCTCCGCCCGGCGGAAGGCGCGCAGCAGCGTCTGGATGAGGAGGAAGCCCAGCTCCGACGTGTCCCGCAGGTGGACCTGGACGCCCGCCTCCACCGCCACCTGGACCTGGACGCGGCGCTTGCGACCCTCGTGCCCCAGCACGCCCAGCGCCCGCGTGGTGACCTCCGACAGGTCCGCCACGCCCGGCGCGCCGCCGCGGAAGACGACGAAGTCGCTGAACAGCTTCAGGATGCCGTCCACGCGCTGGATCTGATCACGCATGGCCTTGAGGTTCTTCTCCTGCGACGGCGGCACGCTCCCGGTCTCCGCCTTCAGCTTCTCCGCCAGGACCTCCAGGTGGATGGCCAGCGCGTTCAACGGATTGCGGACGTCGTGCAGCAGGCTGTCCATGAGCGTGGGGACGGCCAGGTACCTGGCCGCGCCCACCACCGGCTGCTGCGCGTCCTCCTCAGAGGATGCACTATTTGACATTGCTGTCGATGTAACCAACTGGAACTCCTCGGGATTTTCCCTGATCCACCCCCGCCGCCACCCAACCGAGCCAAGAGTTAGGGAGCCACTCCAACATCGTCAACCCTGGGTCGGTAATTCTTGCCGGAAGCGGCAAATTCCCCATGCACGGCGCGGACTTACGTCCGGCCATGAGTGTCTTCCAGGTGACGATCGAGGAGCGCGCGGGCGCCGCGCGCAGCGGCCGGTCCTGCCCCGCCGTGCAGGGTGATCAGGTACCCGAGGCGGGAGGCCGGGCGGCTTCGCCCAGCCCCACCAGGTCCAGCTTCAGCCGGGCCGCGTACTCGAAGATGCGCGGGTCCCGGTAGAACTCGCCGAACACGATGCGCACCAGGCCCCCGTTGGCGATGAGCTTGAAGCACGGCCAGCACGGCGAGGCGGTGGTGTAGATGGTCGCCCCTTCAATGCTGACGCCGTTGGTGGCCGCCTGGATGATGGCGTTGGCCTCCGCGTGGACGGTGGCCACGCAGTGGCCGTTCTCCATCATGTGGCCCACGTCATCACAGTGCGGCAGCCCGCGGATGGCGCCGTTGTAGCCGGTGGACAGGATGGTCCTGCCCCGGACGATGACGGCGCCCACGTGCTTGCGATCACACGTGGCGCGCGAGGCCACCTGCGTCGCGATGTCCATGAAGTACTGATCCCACGACACACGTCCGGCCATCCCACACCTCCCGTCGGGCGGATGTACCCCGCTCTGGCGCGGTGTCGAGATTCCAGCTAGGCAAGCCCGGCGCACCGGGACACCGCGTGAAGGGACTAACGCCCGGCGGCTTGTGCGACGCCACCCTCCGTCAGGGGCTTGCGCGCCAGCAGCCGGCCAAAGCCCTTGGCCTGGAGGAAGTGGCGCACCTTCGCGCTGGGCGCCGCGAACGTCTCTCCGGGCATGGGCACGTCGAAGCTGTAGTTCTCCTCCTGCACCTCGAAGTCCACCTTCGCGGTGCGGTACCCCTCCACGATGGCCAGCAACCGGCCCGTCGTCAGGCTGAAGATGCCGCCACCCGACGCGCCGTAGCCGATGGGGGCGTCCGTCTTCACCATCTTCGGGCGCTGGGATTCCTTGTCCCATTCAACCTGGGACAGCATGCCGCCGGACAGCGACAGCGCGCGGCCGAACGGCGAGGCGGCCACCACCACGTCCTCACCCAGCTCCAGCTCCGCGTCGTCCGCCAGCTCCACCGCGGGCAGGTCCAGCCCCGGCACGCGTACCAACGCGAGGTCCAGGTCAGGCACCTGGCCCATGGCCACCACCTCGCCCCGGTGCTCCAGCGACTCCGCGCGGCGGTCCACCAGCACGCGCAGCTCCGGCGCCTCCATCCCGTCCATGACCACCGCGTGCGCGTTGGTGACCACCCAGGCGACCGTGGCGCCGTTCGCATCCCGCTCGGCCCCCACCACCACGCCCGACGCCGTGCTCCGCACCCTGCCCTTCGACGCCAGCTGCAGCCGCACGTTGTGGGGGAGGATGCGCCGCACCTGCTCCTTGCGCGTCATCCGCGGCGCGTCCGGCACCGCGAGGACCCGCTCGACGACGGGCACCACCTGGGGCGCGGGGGTGGCGGCGGCCGGCTGGGACGGGGCACCGGCGCACGACACGAGGGCGAGCAGGGCGGGGGCGCCCAGGAGGAAGCGGGTCATCGACTCTCCGGTCTGGGGGGGAAAACGGATGCAGCCAGGACAACTCCCTGGCAGCTCCCATCATCCCGAGCCCTTTCCGGCTTTGAAAGCAGGCGTCCAGGCGGGCCCCGGACGCCTGCCCCGTCACGCGTAGCGCTTCTTCATCAGGAAGAGGATGGCGTCCTTCGCGCACGCCTCACAGTAGCCGTAGCGCTCCACCATGCTCTTCAGCGTGCTCTGCACCTGCGTCTGCTCGCGCGCGGTGAGCTGGTTGCGGTCCTCGGACAGGTACTTGAGGACGTTCTCCTTGTTCTTGCGCAGCACCCGCTTGCGCTCCTCGAAGTAGTGATCCCTCAGGCGCTTGAACATGTCCGGGAAGATGCGGCTGTAGTCCATGTCCGCGTCCGGGTTGTCCAGCCGGTGCGCGCCGATGGAGGCGATGAGCCCCCGGCGGAAGTCGGTGGCGTCCTCGCCGCGCGGCATGATGATGGCCTCCACCTCCACCATGCGCTGCTCTTCCGGCGCCTCCATCCCCCCGGTGACGCGGTTGCGCATCTTCTCCCCGCGCACCCAGTGGCTGATGGTCTGGATGTAGCGCTCCACCAGCTCGCGGTACTGCCCCTCCGACACCAGGCCCATGGACTCGCGCACCTCCGAGTCCACCCGGTCCAGGTACTCCGCCTCCGCCAGCCGCACGAAGGCGTCATGGTCGTGGTAGCCGTCCACCACCTCCTGCAAGAGGAACTCGTAGACGCTCTTGTCCTTGCAGATGGCGGACAGCTCTTCCAACACCGCCAGCGCGTTGAGGCACTTGTAGTCGGCGTTCTGCGCGGCGTTGAAGAGCGCCGTCTTGATTTCGCGCGCGCTGGCGCCCGAGCGCCCCTCGTAGTTGGGGTACGCGTCCGACTCCGTGAACAGCTCCTCGCGCAGCTTGCGCAGCTCCTTGGTGTTGGCCAGGCTCAGCCGGTCCGGCGGCGCGCCCTCCTCGTAGAGGTGCAGCTTCTCCACCGGCGTCACCTGGTCGATGAGCTCCTTCACGTCCTGCGGGTAGCGCTCCGGGATGGGCTTCTTCAGCCGGGTGAGCACCGCCCACATGGCCGCCAGCTCCGTGGCGTGGGGCGCCACGTGCTTGCCCACGGTGGTGGAGGTGATCTGCGCGTCGTAGATCTGCTGCTCGGTGCGGTAGCGGCGCAGGTAGGGCACGCGCACCAGCTCGATGCGGCCCTTGAACGACGCGAAGTCCGGCAGCTCCTTGAAGGCGTTGAGGTGCTTCTCGTTGGCTGACGCGATGAGCACCTCGTCCAGCTGGAGGACGAAGGGCTCCAGCGGCACCTCGCCCGTCTCGCTGAAGCCCAGCAGGTACTTGAAGGCCTCCAGGGGCCGCTTGAGCAGGTCCGCGTACTCGATGAGGCCCCGGTTGGCGTGGACCAGGGGGCCGTGCGGCTCGAAGAGCACCGTGCTGTGCAGCGGCGCGGGCACGTTGAGCTGGGTGCGGTCCGCGGTGAGCTGCTGGACGACGGCGTCCACGCTCATCTGCGGCTCCACCGTCACCGTGCCCACCTGGTAGCGGCGCGACACGTAGAAGCGCTCCACCTGGACGTGGCGCATCACCTTCAGCCAGTCCCCGCCGTAGGAGCTGAGCAGCGCGGTGTAGATGCGGCGGCACTTGGAGCACAGCTCGCCGTCCCGCACGTAGTCGGACAGGATGAAGTCGCCGCTCTCCCCGTCCCCGTTGCCCAGGCCCTTCTTCTTGAGGGCGGTCTCCAGCAGCTTGCGCCGCTCGCCGGGCGGGACGGCGAAGAGCGGGTGATCCCTCAGCTCGCACGGCATGCGCAGGTCAATGGACTCCGCCTCCAGGTGCGCGAAGGTGGTCATCTCCCCACCGACGGTGTCCCGCTCCCCGAAGCCGATGGAGCCCTTGATGAGCTTCTCCGACGGGAACACCCAGGCGAGCCGGTAGAGCGCCCCCTGGGGCTGCCGGGAGTACGCCTCCATGCCCTCTTTCAGGGCGTTGACGAGCGTGGACTTGGCGCTGCCATTGGGCCCGTGCAGGAGGATGAGCTTGTTGATGCGGCCAGCCCGCACGAAGTTGCCGAGCAGCCGGTAGATGGCGTTCTGCACCTCCTCCTGGCCCGCCACCCGGTCGTCCCGGTCGCCGCCGGGCGCGTCGAAGACGTGGAAGCGCCGGATGGTGCCGGTGGGGTGCGGCACCGTGGTGGTGCCGAAGTGGTCCATCACGTCCCGCAGGTACTGCGCGGCGTTGCGGGCCTGGCCCTTCGGGTCGCTGAAGAAGAGGGAGAGATACTCCTCGAAGGAGAGAATCGACCGGTTCTTGACGAAGTCGGCGTTCACCTGCGCGCCCACTTCCTGCAGATAACCCTTCGCGTCCAAGTTGACTCTCCTCTGGTCAGTCATCCACCACCAACACCAAGTTTTCCGCCCGGGCCACCAATGTCCAGCACCCCGGCCGCCATTGTCGGCTGGGGCACGCGCTGCTGGCCACCGGGCGGGCACCGGGAGGGCCACGGCCCCTTCCTGGGGAAGCAGGGAGCCCGGGTCCGCATTCCCGGGGAGCGGCAAACGTCGCGGTGTGTGAACTCGCGCGCGACGCGAGGGTGCGCTACGGTCTTTTTCTTCCTCTGCGGCCTACCCACCCGGAGTCCAAGCAAGATGCACAAGGAGCCCATCATCGGCATCGACCTCGGCACGACGAACTCGTGCGCGGCGATCGTCGAGGACAGCGGGAACGTCAAGCTCATCCCCTACAAGGGCGGCGAGTACACCATCCCCTCGATCTTCGCGATCGACGACAAGGGGAACGAACTCATCGGCTACGAGGCCAAGCGCCAGTGGCAGCTCAACCCGCGCAACACCGTCTACGGCTCCAAGCGGCTGGTGGGCCGGGGCTTCGGCAGCGAGGTCGTCGACACGATGAAGAAGGTCGTGGCGTACAACATGCGCCCCGGCAAGCAGAGCGACGTCACCCTGGACGTGGGGAAGAAGGAGTTCACCCTCCAGGAGATCAGCGCCAAGATTCTTGGGAAGATCCGCGAGGTCGCCTCCAACTACCTGAAGATGCCCATCAAGCGGGCGGTGGTGACGGTGCCGGCCTACTTCAACGACAGGCAGCGCCAGTCGGTGAAGGACGCGGGCAAGCTCATCGACCTGGAGGTCGTCCGCATCATCAACGAGCCCACCGCGGCGGCCCTGGCCTACGGCGTGGGCAAGGGGCTGAAGGAGAAGGTCGTCATCTACGACCTGGGCGGCGGCACCTTCGACGTCTCCATCATCGAGATTCGCGACCGCGTCTTCGAGGTGAAGTCCACCGGCGGTGACGTGTTCCTCGGCGGCATCGACTTCGACAACGCCATCATCCACCACGTCCTCAAGGACTTCGCGGCGAAGACGGGCATCGACCTCGCCACGGACCCGGTGGCCATGCAGCGCATCAAGGACCTGGCCGAGCGCACGAAGATCGACTTGTCCGCGCGCGAGGAGGTCCCCTTCAACATCCCCTTCATCACGATGACGTCCCAGGGCCAGCCCCTGAACATCGAGATGAAGTTCACCCGGAAGATGCTGGAGCAGCTCACCAACCAGCTCGTGGACCGCACCCTGCAGATGGTGGCGCGCGTGCTGGTGGACTCGGGGCTGTCCACCAAGGACGTCGACGAGGTCATGCTCGTGGGTGGCCAGACGCGCATGCCCATCGTCCAGGACCGGCTCACCAAGTTCTTCGGCAAGCCGCCCAGCAAGGGCGTGCACCCGGACGAGGCGGTGGCCATTGGCGCCGCGCTCTACGCGCACTCGCTGCAGGACGACACCAACCTGCGCATCCAGCTGCTGGACGTGATTCCCATGGCCATTGGCCTGGAGAAGGCGGGCGGCGCGTTCCACGTCGTCTTCCCGCGCAACGCGGCCATTCCCAACGCCAAGCAGCTGCTGGCCACCACCAGCATGGACAACCAGACCGAGCTCGCCGTGCGCATCTTCCAGGGCGACAACGAGCTGGTGGCCCGAAACGACATGCTGGGCGAGTTCACCTTCTCCGGCATCCAGCCCGGCCGCGCCGGCTCCGCGCAGGTGGAGATCACCTTCGATGTAAATGTGGAGGGCATCCTCACCATGCGCGCGCGCGACCCGGCGTCCGGCCGTGAGATGAAGACCACGGTGCGCGTCACCCAGGCCTGATTCGCCTCCCCTGCCCCGCTCCCGTGCGCCGGGAGCGGAGCACCCTCAGCCGCCCCGGGTGGTTCCGCGGCCCTTCGCCGCCGTTGCCGGGGCCAGGAAGGCCGTCGCGTCCTCCGTGCCTGGCGGGCCGTGGCCCTCGTCGCGGGCCAGCTCGAAGAGGCCCGTCTCCACGGGCACCAGGTGGACGCGTGACGCCGCGCGCGCCTGGGCCCGGCCGCTGACCAGCACCTGCCCGCGCCCGGCCCGTACCGCCAGCCGCGCCGCGGTGTTGACCACGTCTCCCAGCACCGTGAAGTCCAGCCGGCCGGAGGCCTTCGCGCCCACGCTGCCGGCCACCAGGTCGCCCGAGTCCAGGCCCATGCAGACGCCATGCGCGTAGGGCGCGCCCTCGCCACCACGCGACGCCAGCGTGCCCAGCTGCCGGTGGATGGCGTGGCAAGCCTCCAGCGCCAGGTCCACGTGCCCGGGGCCCCGGAAGACGGCCATCACCGCGTCTCCCATGAACTTGTCCACGATGCCGCCGCGCGCGAGCAGCTCCGGGACAATGGCCTCGAAGTTGGCGTTGAGGCGGC
This sequence comes from Myxococcus sp. AM010, assembly GCF_013372585.1. Classification (NCBI taxonomy): domain Bacteria; kingdom Pseudomonadati; phylum Myxococcota; class Myxococcia; order Myxococcales; family Myxococcaceae; genus Myxococcus; species Myxococcus sp. AM010. The sequence continues at coordinate 111,240 of NZ_JABXEO010000008.1, read as the reverse complement.
GCAGGGACTCCGGCGGCGCCTCCTGGTGCAGCACCGGCGTGAAGGCATCCACGTCGATGAACACCACCGTGCCGTCCACCCACTCACCCGCCATGGCGTCCGAGCCCTGGAGCAGCGGCGGCAGCCGCTCCAGCACCGCGCCCGGGACGAACATGCGCAGCAGGCCGTTCTCCTCCGTGTAGCGCACGGTGCGGCGCAGCTCGCGCACGTGCTTCAGCGTCTTGACGAGCGTCGCCTCCAGGTCCGGGAAGTCGATGGGCTTGGTGATGAAGTCGAAGGCGCCGCGGTTCATCGCCGTGCGGATGTTGCTCATGTCGCCATACGCGGAGACGATGACCACCCGGGTCAGCGCGCTGATCTCCCCCACGCGCGACAGGAACGTCAGCCCGTCCATGCGCGGCATGTTGATGTCGCACAGGACGACTTCAATGTCGGGGTGCTGGCGCAGCTCCTCCAGCGCCTCCTCGCCGTCCGCGGCGAAGAGGAACTGGTAGACGGAGCGGCGGATCTGCTTGCGGAAGCTCTGCTCCATCAGCACGACGATGTCCGGCTCGTCATCCACGACCAGGATCTTCGCCGGGCGCGACGGCCGGCCCGCGTCCACCGCGTGAGTGAGGGCGGAGGCCAGCTCGTGCGCGGACTGGAAGCGGCGCGCGGGGTCCACGTCCAGGGCGCGCGCGAAGAAGGCGTCCACCTCCGTGCCCAGCTCCGGCGCCAGGCTGGACGGCGTCGCGGGCGGCGGCGGCACGTTGCCCAGGCGCATCTGCCGCAGCGACTCCAGGGGGAACGGGTGCTGTCCCGTCAGCGCGCGGTACGCCACCACGGCCAGCGCCCAGAGGTCACAGCGGTGGTCCAGCCGCGGCGCCAGCCCCCGGAGCTGCTCGGGGCTCATGTACCGGGGCGTGCCGGCCATCTCCTCCTCGGGGTGCGGCCGGGCCGCGCCGCCGGACATCAGGAGCGCCAGGCCGAAGTCCAGCACCTTCACCTGTTCGCCATGCTCCGTGCGCGCGAGGAAGAGGTTGGCCGGCTTGAGGTCACGGTGGATGACGCCCGCGGCATGCGCGGCGGTGAGCGCGCGGGCCGTCTGCGTCACCAACCGCTCCACCATGGCCAGGGACAGCCGACCGCGGCGGTTCAGCAGGGCCTCCAGGTCCTCGCCCACCAGCCACTCCATGACGATGTAGGGCGTCTCGCCGGAGAGGTCGCAGTCGTGGACCTGGATGACGTGGGGATTCTGGAGGCGGGCAATCGCCTGCGCTTCCCATTCGAACTGCTGGCGCGCCAGGGGCGCGGGCGCGCAGTGGGCCGCCATCAGCTTGAGGGCCACGCGGCGCTGGAGCTTGGGATCCAACGCCACCCAGATGGTGCCCATGCCACCGCCCGCCAGCCGCCGCTCCAGGACGTAGCGGTCGCCAACGACTTGTCGCTCTGAGTTGGAGTCTTCGACCATGGGGAGCGGGGAGTGTCTCACACCGGCCCCTCGCAGTGTACCGCGGGCCGCCCTCTCCCACGGCGGCCGGCCGTTCGGCCTTGACCGGCCTGTCACGACGCGCGTGCTACGGTCCCCGCCCCCAACCCGATACGGCGTGCACTCACCCAACCTCCGGAGGCGTCATGCCCGACACTGAATCCGTCCTGAAGTCCCCCGCCCCCGCGGCGACTGAAGCGTCCCCTTCCCACTCGCGTGAGCCGGACGGCCACGCCCTCCCCGGGCTGCACGTCCCACCGGGACTCAGGCCCGGCATGCCGCGCAACGCGATGACCACCAGCCCGGTGGAGTACGTCAACGAGCCGCTGCAGGTGCTCGCCGGCGCGCTGCCAGCGGACCTGCAGGGTCACGTCTATGTCGCGGGGCCCAGCGTGCACGCGGGCTCACCGGCCCTGGCCTCGGACGGGCTCGTGATGCGCCTGGACTTCCAGGTGGGCGGCGCCCGGTTCACCTCCGCCACCATGCGCACACCGTCGTATTTCACACGCCAGCAGGTGGACGCGGGCGCGACGGCGCGAGGCCCCCTGACGCGGCTGCTCAACCGCTTCCGAGAGACGACGCTGGCGGACGTGTCGCTCACGCTGGGCCCGCAGGAGACGCCCAACACGGCGCCCTTCCTGGTCGAGGGCGAGCGGATGCTGCTGGTGACGACGGACGCGGGCCGCCCGTGGGCCATCCACCCCAAGACGCTGAAGGCGTACACGCCGCTGGGCTACCTGCGCGAGTGGAACCGCGCCCTCCCCACGCCGTGGGTCTTCCCGCTGCTGCAGAGCACGGCCCACCCGGCCTTCGACCCCGCCGAGCGCATGGGACCGCGCACCGACGACAAGCGGCCCCGCCTCTTCTTCACCAACCACGCGCCCAAGTGGCCGCTGGGGCCGGGCTTCACGCAGCTGGTGAGCTGGGACACGGAAGAGAACCGGCTGAACCACTGGAAGCTGATGGACGCGGCCACGGGCGAGCCGGTGGTGGCGTCGTCGCTGCATCAGATTGCCGCCACGCGGGACTACGTGGTGCTGCTGGACGCCAACTTCCCCATCAACTTCTGGCAGATCGCCGCGCAGGCGGCGGTGCCCTTCCTGCCGCGGGTGCAGCGCGCGGTGGAGTGGCTGACGGCGTCCCCCGCCGCCCCGCAGGCGGTGTTCTGGGTGGTGCGTCGCGCGGACCTCCAGACGTCACCCGGGACGCTGGACCCGGAGAATCCGCCGCTCGTGTCCGCGCACCGCTTCCAGGCCGGGGGTGGCGGGCTGCACTTCGCCGCCATCTATGAGAACCCCGACGACGTCATCACCCTGGTGGTGGGGCACTCGCCCACCGAGGACCTGTCGCATACCTTGGAGCCGGGCGAGCTGCTCATCAATGGCAACCGCGTGCAGGACTGGCAGGCCGGGATGCCCACGGCGGTGCCCGTCACGCGCAGCTCCATGGGGGTGCACCGCATCGACATGAAGCGGCAGCGCATCCAGTCCAATCTGTATTCACATGACGACTTCACCTGGGGCCTGACGGTCTTCTCCAACGCCGGGCTGGTGAATGGCGAACTGGAGGCGCACCTCCGGCTGCTGGGCCACGTGATGAATGGCAAGGTGCCCTCGAAGGAGCTGGCGCTCTACCTCAACTCGGACGGCTTCACGGCGGACATGGTCCCGGAGGCGCTCTACCAGCTCTACAAGCCCGTCGTCGGGGACAAGTCCGCGCTGCCCATCCGCGACGGGCGCGCGGCGAGCTTCTTCAAGTTCTTCGTCGACTCCGGCCGCTTCGAGGGCTACGTGCTGCCCACCGGCTGGTTCGGCTTCGCGCCCCAGTTCGTCCCCAGCGCCCGGTTCCCCCAGGTGCCGCACTGGAAGGGCTACGTGGTGGCGCTCGTCGTGTCGGACCCGACGCCAGACCTGCCTGAGAACTCCACGGGCGACGAGGTCTGGGTCTTCGACTCCGAGGACCTGACCAAGGGCCCCATCTGCCGGCTGGGAAGCCGCAACTTCGACGTGGGCATGACGCTGCACACTACCTTCCTGCCCCCGGGCCTGCCAGACCTCCTGGAAGGCCAGCCTCCGGGCAACGTGGCCCCCTACTGCGTGGACGTACAGCAGGACCTGGACATGGACGCCATTGAACAGGCGTACCTGGAGTGGCCCCAGACGCTGCTCCCCCGCGTGCCCCCGGTGCTGTTCGCCCCGTGGCGCCTGGGCGTGAGGTGGGCGTTGAACTTCCCGAAGCTGCGCCAGGTGCTCCAGGAGGATGTGTTTCCACACTTTCCGCGCAGGTGATTGTGTCTGGAATTTGCGGGTCCAACACACCCCAGCCAAGGTCCAAAGCACCCCTCAATGCCTGCTCAATTACACACTCCTCGGGTTTGACAGGAGTTATGTTGATACATTGAAACTTTTCTCAACCCGCGATAGGGTGGTGTCCGGTTCGTGACACTCCCCACGCGCGGGTTGGTCCTTCCGCGCGGAAGCAGGCTCCGCGTGGACGGAGCGTCGTGGGCACAGCCCGTCCTCCTGCCGCTCGACGCGTACCTGCATGACCGCCGACATGATGCGCTGTTTCAGGGATGCCCCCGGCCCGGGGCACCTTCGCTGGGAGACGCGTGTGCGTCACCCGGAGGCGGTGTCATGAGCGCGAACGCAGGGGGCCCGCCCCCCGGACTGGGGCCGGAGTGGCAGCAGGTGTTGGCCGTCTTCGCCGATGAGGCGGAGGAGCTGCTCTCCTCCATGGAGGAGACGCTCATCGCGTTGGAGGCGCGTCCCGACGACGAGCGCCTGCGCACGCTGTTCCGGCTGGCCCACAACCTCAAGGGCAGCGGGAGCTCGCTGGGCTTCGAGGCCCTGACGGACTACGTCCACGGCGTCGAGGACCTCATCCAGGCGCTGCTCGACCAACGGCTCGCGGTGGGGGAGCCGTGGGTCTCCCTGTTGCTGGAGGCGGTGGACCACCTGCGCGAGCTGACTCGGGCCGCGCTCGCGGGCGTGGACCAGTTGGGCCCCGCGCACCAGGCCCGGCTCACGCGGCTGCGTGAAGGCGGCGCCACCGGAAGGTCGCAAGCAGCGGGCGCACCGCCCCCCGTGGCCGTTGCGCTGGAGGACGGGTCCCAGCGGGTAGAGGCGCGCGCGGCGTCTCGAGGGCGCTCCTTGCGGATGGATGTCGAACGGTTGGATCGCATCGTCACCCTCGCCGCGGAGCTGTCCATCGCGCGAGGCCGGATGACGCAGTTCCTCCTGGAGGCAGAGGGTTCTGGCGCGAGCTGGGACGAGGCGCTCACCCAGCAGCGGGAGATGGACCCGCTCTTCCAGGAGCTCCAGGAAGAGGTGATGCGGGTGCGCATGGTACCCGTCGGCCCCCTGTTCCGGCAGCACCTCCGCACGGTGAGGGACCTGGCGCGGGCGCAGGACAAGCTGGCCCTGCTGGAGCTGGAAGGCGAGGACGTGCCGATGGACACGGCCGTGCTGGAGGCGCTGCGCGACCCCCTGCTCCACCTGCTGCGCAACGCGCTGGACCACGGCATCGAGACGCCAGCGGAGCGCCAGGCCGCGGGCAAGGAGGCCTGTGGGCGCCTCCGCCTGCGTGCCTTCCATGACGCGGGCAGCGTCGTCGTGGAGCTGTCGGACGACGGGCGGGGCATCCAGCGCGAGCGGGTGAAGGAACGAGCACGCGAGCGGGGGCTGACGTCCGCGCTGGAGCGGCTGAGAGACGAAGAGGTGGACCGCCTCATCTTCGAGCCCGGGTTCTCCACCGCGAAGACGGTGACGGAGCTGTCGGGCCGCGGCGTGGGCATGGACGTGGTCCGCCGCGACATCGAGGCCATGCGAGGCACGGTGGCCATCCGGAGCCAGGAGGGCCACGGCACGGCGATGACGCTCCGCCTGCCCCTGACGCTCGCCGTCATCCAGGGCTTCGCCATGGGCGTGGGCGACCAGATCTACGTGGTGCCCATCGAGCTGGTGCAGGAGTGCCTGGAGCTGCCGGCGGCGAGCCGCACCCGCGAGGAGGCCGGCATGCTGTCGCTGCGAGGACAGCCCCTGCCCTACCTGCGGCTGCGCAACGTCTTCGGCCTGGGCGGTGAAGCGCCGAGCCGGGAGAACGTGGTGGTGCTCCGCCACCCGGATGGCGTCGTGGGGCTGGCGGTGGACCACCTCCAGGGAGACGCCCAGCGCGTCATCCGCCCGCTGGGTCGGCTGTTCCAGAACGCCCCGGGCATCTCCGGGTCGACGATTCTGGGGGATGGCCGCGTGGGCCTCATCCTCGACACCCCCACGCTGGTGCGCAGGGCCATCCGCCGGGCCAACGCCCCCCCCGATGACGCGTGGAGCGAGTCGGCGAGCCCCGCGGCTTCCCCCCGAAATCCGTCATCCCGCAGCACGGAGCCGTCACCATGTTCGACAACCTGAGCATCACCCGGAAGCTTCTGCTGGCGTTCACCACCATGGTGGCCATCCTCATCGCCATCGTGATGGCCACGTACTCGACGCTGAACCGGACCGCGGACGCGGACGTGGAGAACAAGCGGAGCGCCGAGGTGCTCATGACGCTCCGGACCCTGGAGGGCGACCTGGCCGACGTCGAGACGGGCCAGCGTGGGTTCCTCATCACCGGCGACGAGCGCTTCCTGGAGCCCTACACGGCGGCCCGCACCAGCTTCGTGCAGAACCTCAATCACATCCGGGAGCTGACCGCGGACAACCCCCGTCAGCAGGAGCGGCTCCAGGAAGGCCGCGACGTGTTCCAGCAGTGGCTGAGCCAGCACATCGACCACTCCATCACCCAGCGCCGGGACGTCAACGCGGGCCGGGGTGACCTGACCGCCCTCTTCGACGTGGTGAAGGCGGCCGGAGGCAAGGAGCGCGCCGACCGGATGCGCACCATCTTCACGGAGGTCGCCAACGAGGAGACCGCGCTCCAGGCCAGGCGCACGGTGGCCATCAACGAGCTGGTGGCGCTGCTCTACGACACCCTCATCTTTGGCGGGGCCCTGGGCGTGGCGCTCGCGGGGCTGCTGTCCTTCATCCTCACCCGCAGCATCGTCCGGCCGCTGTCCGAGGCCGTGCACGTCACGGACCAGGTGACGGGTGGTGACCTCACTGCCACCATCTTCGTGCGCGGCAAGGACGAGACGGGGCAGATGATGACGGGCATGCGGGAGATGATTCACCGGCTGTCGGGGGTCATCAGCGAGGTGCGCGGCGCGGCGGGCTCGCTGTCCTCCGCGTCCACCCAGGTGGCCGCCGCCTCACAGGGCCTGTCTCAAGGCACCAGCACGCAGGCCGCCTCCGTGGAGGAGACCACCGCGAGCCTGGAGCAGCTCAACGTCACCATCACCCAGAACGCGGAGAACAGCCGGCAGATGGAGCAGATGGCGCTCAAGGGCGCCCGCGACGCCGAGGAGAGTGGCCGCGCGGTGAAGGAGACGGTGGAGGCGATGAACGCCATCGCGGAGCGCATCTCCATCATCGAGGAGATCGCGTACCAGACGAACCTGCTGGCGCTGAACGCCGCGGTGGAGGCCGCCCGCGCCGGGGAGCACGGCCGGGGCTTCTCCGTCGTCGCCACCGAGGTGCGCAAGCTGGCCGAGCGGAGCCAGAAGTCCGCGAAGGAGATTGGCGCGATGGCCACCTCCAGCGTCCGCGTGGCGGAGCGCAGCGGGCAGCTGCTGACGGAGCTGGTGCCGGCCATCCGCCGCACCGCGGAGCTGGTGCAGCAGGTGACGACGGTGTCGAAGGAGCAGGCCATTGGCGTGTCGCAGATGAGCCGCGCCATGGTGCAGGTGGACCAGGTCACCCAGCGCAACGCGTCCGCGGCGGAGGAGCTGTCCTCCACGGCGGAGGAGATGGCGACGCAGGCCGAGTCGCTGCTCCAGATGATGACCTTCTTCCGCCTGGCGGATGGCAATGGCTACGTGACGCGCGGCACGTCAATGACTCCCGCGCCGCGGCTGCCGGGGTCCCCGGCGAAGTCGCTGTTCGCGGCGGCGCAGGGGCACCTGCCCGTCCCGCCGGCGCCGGGTTCGAACCAGGACTTCCAGCGGTTCTAGGCGGAGGCGTCCATGCCCATGAGAGACTCCAACGACAAGGCCGCCCGCTCCAACTACCTGAGCTTCATGCTCGCGGGAGAGGAGTACGGCGTGGGCATCCTGCGGGTGCGGGAGATCATCGAACACCGCCCCATTACGCGCGTCCCGGGCATGCCCGCGGCCGTGCAGGGCGTCATCAACCTGCGAGGCAGCGTGGTGCCCGTGGTGGACCTCGCGGTGAAGTTCGGCCTGCCGCCGCGGCCCCTCAGCCGGTGGACGTGCTTCGTCATCGTCGAGGTGACGCTCGACGGACAGCAGACCGCCATCGGATTGCTGACGGACTCCGTGAGCGAGGTGCTGGAGCTGGGGCCGGACGACATCGAGACGCCGCCCGCCTTCGGCACCCGCGTGCGGCTGGACTTCCTGCTCGGCATGGGGCGGCATGAGGACAAGTTCATCATGCTGCTGGACCTGGACCGGCTGCTGTCCGTCACCGAGCTGCTCAGCCTGATGTCCACCACGGACGATGTTCCTCCAGCGCCCGAGGTCGAAGTGGCGGCCACCGTTGACGTCGTCACGGAGCGCGCTCCGGACGAAGTCACGGGGAACGGCTGACGGGAGATGCCGGCGCCCCTGCCAACCGCGCCGCCAGTGTTGACGGCCCGGGAGCTGTCCCTGTTCCAGGCGCTGGTGGAGCGGGAGGTGGGCATCCACCTGTCTCCGGCCAAGGACGCGCTGGTGGCCAACCGGCTCGCTCGCCGGCTGCGGGAGCTGGGGCTCTCGTCGTTTAGCGCGTACTATGCGTACGTCACCGAGCGCGGGCATGAGGCGGAGAAGGTGCGGATGCTGGACAGCCTCTGCACCCACGAGACGGCCTTCTTCCGCGAGCCCCAGCACTTCGCGCTGCTGCGTGAGCGCGTCTTCCCGGAGTGGGTGGCCCAGGCCAACGCGGGGCGCAGGTCGAAGAACCTCCGCGTCTGGAGCGCGGCGTGCTCCACCGGGGAGGAGCCCTACTCCATCGCCATGAGCCTGCTGGAGGCGTTTCCGAAGGGCTCCGGCTGGAGCCTGGAGGTGCTGGCCACGGACCTGTCCACCTGGGCCGTGGAGCGGGCGCAGGAGGGCCTCTGGAGCCTGGAGCGGGCGGCCACGATTCCGCCGCCCCTGCTGCGGGCCTTCATGCTCAAGGGCGTGCGGTCGCAGGAGGGCTTGATGAAGGCGGGCCCGGAGCTGCGCGCCATCATGCGCTTTGGCCGCGTCAACCTGAACGCGCCGGACGCGTGGCCCGCGGGGCCGTTCGACCTGATCTTCTGCCGGAACGTCCTCATCTACTTCGGCGCGGAGGCCCGAAGCCGGGTGATTCAAGGGATGCTGCGGCGGCTCCCGCCGACGGGGTACTTCTTCCTGGGCCACGCGGAGAGCCTGATTGGCGTCGACGTGGACGTCCGGTCCGTGAGCGCGAACGTGTACATGCCCTGGACCGGAGCGTCAGGCCCGCCCTGAGGGTCGCCAGGCCCCCTCAGGGCGGCAGCCCTGGCGGCTCGGCGGGCGGCGCGGCTGGGCCCGCCGAGGCCGCGGCCTATTCGCTCCGCAGCGCCTGCATCGGGTCGACTCGCGCCGCCCGGAGCGCAGGCACCAGGCTGGCCACGAATCCAGCCAGGGCGAGCACCGTCAGCACCGCTACGATTGCCAGCGGATCGGCCACGCTGACGCCGAAGAGGAAGCTCCGCACGAGCTGTGAGAAGGCCATCGCGAGCGCGAGCCCGATGGCCATTCCCAGGCCGATCTGCCAGCCCGCCTCGCGAAGCACGTCCCGCAGGATTCGCGACTGCGGCGCCCCCAGCGCGGCGCACACGCCGAACTCGTGCCGACGCGACGCGACCGCCACCGCCATCACCGCGTACAACCCGACCGAGGCCAGCAAGAGCGCCAGTCCGGCGAACAGCCCCACGAGCAACAGATTCAACCGTTGCTCGCTCGTCGTCGTCGCGACGATGGTCTCCATGGGCTGGAGGTTGGAGATCGGCTGCAGCGGCGCGACCTCCTGGATCGCGCCACGCAGCTCGCGCTCGTTCATCCCCAGGGTCGTGGAGCGCAGCCTGACCCCATAGCTGAGCGGTCCGAACTCGCGCAACAGCGCCCAGATCGGCGGAGGGATCTGCGCCAGCGGCGCGTAGAGCGTCGGCGGCATCGGTTCGCCCGGACCGAACTGGCGCATGTCGCCGACCACGCCAATCACCCGCATCGAGATGTTCGGCCCCTCGTCCATGGGCAGCGTGACGATCTTCCCCAGGGGCTCTCCATCCAGGTAGGCGCGGGCGAAGCCGGCGCTGACCAGGCACACCACCTCGCCCCCCGCGTCATCGCGGTCGTCGAAGCCGCGCCCTGCGAGCACGGGGATGCTGAAGGTCTCCAGGAAGCCCGGGCTGATGAGCCGGTATTGACCGGTGATGGTGCGCTGGTCGGGGAGCACCATGCTGTAGTTGAGCTGGGAGCCAGTCGGCAGGTTCGTCGAAGCGCCGACGTTCTCCACCCCGGGGAAGGCCCGCAGGCGCTCGAGGATGCGGCGGGTCTGCTCGATGGCATCGCCCGCCTTGACGTAGCGCTCCTTGACCGGCGCCAAGGTGAACGTGGTGATCGCGCGGCTCTGAAAGCCCATCGGTACGGACTCGAGCTCCTGCAGGCTGCGCATGAACAGCGCCGCGCCCAGCAGCAGCACCACGGCCACCGCGATCTGCGCGACCACCAGCACGCGCCCCAGCCGGCCGCTCTGGCGGCTCAAGCCGCCACGGCCTCCTCCGCTCAGCTCGCGCGCCAGGTCGATGTGCTGGCTCCGGAGCATGCCCAGCGTCGCCGCGACCACCGCCGTCGCCAGCCCCGCCGCGAGCGCGAACGCCAGGCTGGCGCCATCCAGCGCGACGGCCTCGCCGCGCAGCCACTCCGAAGGGACCAGCCCGCCCAGCAGCCGCAAGCCCACCCACGCCAGTCCCAGGCCGGTGACGGCGCCGACCAGCCCCACCAGCGCGCCCTCCGCCAGCGCCGGCAAGCCCAGGCGCCACAGGGGGGCACCCAGCGCGGCGCGCACCGCGCCGTCGTGACTCCGAGCCAGGGCGCGCAGCAGCATCAGGCTGGCGAGGTTGATCGCCGCGATCACCAGCACGCACGCGGCCGCCCCCAGGAACAGCCAGAGCGTGTCTCCGGAGCGGCGCGAGAACACGCTCGTCGAGAGCGGCAGCGCCGACGGAGGATTCTTCCGCAGATACTCCTGCTGACGCTCCGTCGCGCCCCCGCTGTCTTCCAGCATGGCGCTCAGCACGACGCGCGTCTCCGCGGCCGCGCCCGCGACCGTGGCGTCGGGCTTGAGCCTCGCCACCACGATCTGGTTCGTGGAGAGGTCGCGACTGACCGGGTCCGGCTGGAGTGACTGGATGAGGTCGAAGCGATCCGGCCAACGGAACGCTTCGGGGAGCACGCCGACGACCTGAACGGCCCGGCCTTCAATCTGCAGACTCCGGCCCACGACCGACGCATCCGCGCCGAAGCGCGTGCGCCAGAATTCGTGGCCGAGGATCACCGCCTCCGGCCCGTTGGGCCGATCCTCTTCGCTGTTGAAGTTGCGCCCGACCGCGGGTGGCAGCCCCAACGTCTCGATGAAGCCACGATCTGCCCGCAGCGCCGTCACGACTTCGGCCTGGTCGCCAAACGCGATGTTCGTATTGGTCGCCCAGCCCATCATGATTCCGGCCGACTCCACGCTGCGCATCGCCTTGAGCTGCGGGTAGTACCGCGGCGCGGCGATGTTGTGGTTCTGCTCGACGATGATCCCAAGCGTGACCAGCCGCTCAGGAGTCGGGAACGGCAACGGCTTCAGCAGCGCCTGATGCAGCAGCGAGAACGCGATGGTGACCGTGGCGACGCCCAGCGCCAGCGTCGCGACCGCGAGGACGAAATAGCCGGGGCGGCGCAGCAATCCGCGCCAGGACTGGCGCGCCTCTTCGAGCATGACGCCGAGCGAGTTCATAGGGCCCTCATCGTAGCCGAAGGGGGTCGCCGCCACTCACTTGAGTGACGCCAGAAATCGGGCCTTCGGCGGCGCAATCGGTACGCTCCAGACATTGCTCGAGGTGGGCGAGGTAGAGGCGCCGGATGCGCGCCACCTCGGAATCGTCGTGCGCCTTCACCGCCGCGCGCAGCACCTCGGCCATGCTGCGTCGTCCCAACTCGACCGAGGAGAGCCGGTCGAACTCGGCCAGCGGCACGCCCCCGCTGAGCTTCTGCCGCACGGCCTCGGGGCTGGACTTGATCCGCTTGCCGAACACCTCCGCCCACCCCGCCGAGACGGCATAGTCCGGCAGGTTGCTCTGGTCGATGAAGTCGAAGCTGACCGAGATGGACGTGTCCAGCGTCTGCACATGGTGGGCCCAGCGCGTGCCGACGAAGAGCACCTGGCCCACTTCCAGGTCACCGCTCCATTTGACCGCCTCGCGCCACGTCGGGAAGTCGGCCTCGTCCGGCTGCACGGGGTCCATGTAGCCGACGTCGGGATTGTAGACGTGGCGGAGGTCGTCCGGCGAATACAGCGTCGCCCGCTTGCGGCCCTTGAGCTGCGCGATCAGCGCGATGGTCCCGTTGTTGTCGATGTGCAGCGGTGTCAGCGCCCCGGGCAGGCTGACCAGCAGCCAGAAGTGGTTGAACAGGGAGTAGTAGTAGGGAAGCGCGTGGTTCCAGGGCACCAGCGGCGCCGGGACCAGCGGCGCAACCTCGGCGAAGACCGGGTCGTCGGCCTTGTGGACGATCCTCAGCGTGCCGCAATACAACGGCAGGTCCTGCGCGAGAAACTGCTCGTAGTCGCCCTCCATCCAGCGCCCGTCGTAGATTTCCCGCGCTCGCTCAGGATGGCGGATGTAGTCCAGGTAGCGGCTGAATTCAGTCTCGACGCTGACCAGGCTCGACTTGCGATTGGTGATGAAGTTCGGCGCTTTGGCGAAAGCGCTGAGCTGCCCGAAGCGGGATTCGAGATAGTCCAGGCGCTGCCAGGCTTCGAAACCCGGCCAGGCCTTGATGTAGTCCTCGACGATCCACGGGTTCTCATGGAGCAACCTCGGGTTGCCCTCCGCCAGGCGGCGGAACTCCTCGCTGGACACCACCGGTATCTGCTGGGTCTGCATGGCTCAGCTCATTTGGAAGGAGGAAACGGGGCGAGGTGGGGCGCGACCGCGGCGAGCATCTTCGCGGCGAGCGCGCTGGTGCTGTCCCGATGGTCGAGAAGAGGATTGACCTCCATGACGTCGAGGCCCACGACGCGACGCCGGGACGCGATGAAGCCGACCATCTTCTCAATCAACTCCCCGCTCACCCCACCCGGCACCGGATGGCCAGTCCCCGGCGCCAGGCGCGGATCGATCGCATCGACGTCGACCGAGATGTAGACCGGCTCGCCTTCGGGCAACGGGGCCACCACGCTCTCCAGCGGCGCGCATCGTGCGGCGTTCGCTGACATCACGGTCATCTTGTCGGAGCGGGCGCTCTCATCGAAATAGGTGATGCCGCGGTGGCCGATCTGCAAAATCCGGCCGACGTGGCCCAAGCCCGCGATCCGCCGCAGGACCTGCTTGTGGTCGTGCCAACGGCCGCCTGACCAGGCGCAGAAGTCGGTATGCGCGTCGAACCAGACGATATTGAGCGTTGGGTGACGCCGCAGCGCGGCGACCGCCGCGTACGAGATGGCGTGGTCGCCGCCGAGCACGATCGGGAGCGCGTCGCCCTCGACGATGCGCTCAATCTCATGCTGCGCGCTGACCAGGACCTCGGACCAGTCGTGGCCATGCACGCCCTCCACGTCGCCTCGATCGACGCCGGCGACCTCCAGCCGGAAGCCCTGACTGGCGCGCCGGATCGCCTCCGGACCGAAGCGCGCGCCGGAGGCGCCGCCGTTCCCGCAGTCGCTCGGGACGCCAATCACCTCGATGCGGGCGCGCGGCGAACCTTCCTCTGCGCGCGGCCAGCCGAACAGCGATAGGGACGTCTCGTCGCCGGAGCTCGTCGTCGCCTCATTCCGCCATCCCATTATCGATCTTTCGCCGCGCTCATGGCGGTCAAGAGCACATGCAGGGCCGTCATCGAGGTGACACCCCAGCAGCGCGCCATCGGTGTGCAGCCGACCAGGTCCATGCCGACAATCTGGCATTGGGCGCCAATCTGGCAAAGCAGCCTGTGCAGCTCGGCGTACTCGAAATGCGCGCTCGGCTCGACGCCGTCGTCGCGCCCTCCCGGCGGCGCCAGCGCGCGAATGTCCATGCTCACATACACCCGTGGACAGTCCGCCAGACAGCGGGCCAGCGCCTCCTCGCCCCCCGCTTCTCTCAGCTCCGGAGCGGAGAGGACGGCGAGGCCCGCCAGGGTTGGGTCCGCCGAGCCGGCGGCGCCCAGATGCACATAGCGCGTCACGCCGGGAAGGCGCAGCGCGTGCGCAGGCAAGGTGACCGGTGAGACAAAGGAGGGATGGACGGCCCCACGACTCCGCGCGTCGGCCGCGATCCTGACGACCGCAATCGATTGCCGCCCCTGCAGACAGCGAATGGCTGGATAGGTGATGGACGCGTCGCCACCGAGCAGCACGGGCAGGCTTCCGGCGCCCGTTACCGTGCCCAACGCTTCTTCGACGCGGGCGAACAATGCCGCCTGATCCTCCCCGCGCGCCACGAACACGTCGCCGCAGTCGGAGATCGTCACTCCGCGCAGGATCGGGCGTCGGCGGTCGCTGTCGTACCAGCCCAGCGGCTTGCCGTCATGGCGGTCCACGCCGTAGAGGATCTGCAGCGACGACTCCCGAAGCGCGGCGGGCGCTTCGCGGGCGCCGGCGGCCGAGCGGTCACTGAGATCGTAGGCGACGCCGAGCACGACGAAGTCCGAACGCGAGGGCTCCAGCTTCTGCGCGGGCGCATCGAAGATCCGCACGGGCGCATCCGTGAGCAGCCTGCGGTTGGTCGCGGTCGCGTCCTCGCGGACCAGGAACCCCTTCGCGCGCAGGCTCTCGAGCGCGGCGCCCGCCTTGGCGCCGTACTTCCCGTCACCGAGGACGACGCGCACGCTGCGGGGCGCCTCGAATTCGAGGAGGAGCCTGTGCAACGCGATAGGGATACGGATCCGCGTCCCATCCAACTGCAGATAGATGGTAGCGAACCTGGCGTCGAGCTCTTCGACCTGCATCGCGGGCGAGACGACCAGCCGCTCGTCGTCCGCGCTGCCAGTCGCCTCACCCGGAACCGCCGGAGACAGAGCGTCCGCCATCACACCGCTCCCGGCGCCGCCATCTTGACTGCTGACGGCGCGTCTTCCTCGAGCGCCGCCAGCAACTCACGCCGGACCCGCGCCGACTTCTCCGACTGCGGAGCGGCCAGCGCGCTGCGCAGGACACAGATCATCAGCTCGCGCCCAAGCTCCGGGTGACTGGCGTCCGTCAGCGCGTCATGCATGCGGCGGTCCGGGATCCGGGTGCGAATCAGCTCCGCGTTCTTCTTCGCGAACCGGCCCAGCTCGTCTCTCCAGTCGACCGACTTCGCGTACGCGCGCAGGTTGAGGTCGTTGATGAAGTCGAAGCTGACGGTGGTCGAGTCCGAAAGCGTCACGACGTGATGCGCCCAGTTCGGTCCCCAGATGAGCAGCTCGCCGGGATTGAGCAACGCGGTCCATGGGCGGGCTTCGCGCCAGGTCGGGAACTCGTCGTCGTTGGGATTCAGGGGATCCAGATAACCGACGTCGGGGTTGTAGAAGTGGGGCTTGTCCTCGGAGCTGTAGAGGATCGCCCGCTTCTGTCCCCGCAGCTGCGCCAGGTAGGCGATGACCGCGTTGTTGTCCTGGTGCAGCGGCGTGAGCGCGCCCTTCAGGCTTACGTACAGCCAGACGTGGTTGCCCGACTGGTAGTAGTACGGGATCTCGTTGTTGAAGTGCTCCAGCGGCTCCGGGAGGATCGGATCGAGCTGCGAGAAGACCTCCTCCTTGGCGTGGCGGACCAGCCGGAGATTTCCGCAATACAGGGGCAGGCCGAGCTCACGCAGCAGCTCAGCGCTGCCCTTCGACCACTTCCCGTCGAAGAGCGCGTCGATGCGCTCCGGGGCCTTGACGTACTCCAGGTAGGTGCCGAAGTCGGTCATGACCTGACACATCTTCGCCTGCTTGTGGGTCACGAACTGCGGCGCGCCGGCCGTCACCGGCAGGTGTCCGAAGGTCTCGCTGAGCGCGTCCAGGTCACCCCAGCGCTTGCTGGCGAGCCACTTGTCAGTGAAGCCCCGCACCACGCAGGGCTGCCGGGTGAGCACGTCCGGCGATTTCTCCACCAGTTGGCGGAACCCTTCGAGGTCATAGGCAGGAATTGGTGTGGCTTCCATTCGGCGGTTCCTCGTGCCTGACGCGGATGATGAGAAGTAAGGCTAGCTCGCGAGCTGAAAACCCCAGTGGTCCGCGGCGTCGCGAAGGAACTCCGCGGCGATCGCGCTCGTCGACGCCTGGACGTCAAGGACCGGGTTGACCTCGACCATGTCGAGACCTGCGAGCCTGCGGCTGCGCACCAGCGTCCTCAGGATCCGGCGCAGGTGCAGCGGGTGCAGGCCGTCCGGCACCGGGGCGCCGGTACCGGGCGCGAGGAACGGGTCGACGGCGTCAATGTCAATGGAGACGTAACACGGCAAGTCCTCCGGCACGAGCGCCAGGAGTTCGGCGTCGGTCAGGCCGCGCGCGCGCGACGACGTGACGACGACCGCGCCATCGCCCAGCGAGCGCTCATCCCCCACCGTGATTCCCCGGTAGCCGATCTGCACGATCCTGCGCACGCCGCGAAGCTTCGACAGCCTGCGCAGCACCTGCTTGTGGTCGTGGAACGCGGCTCCCTGCCACGGGCTGAAGTCCGTGTGCGCGTCGATCCAGACCAGGCACAAGTCCCCGGAGGACTGCAGCACCGAAACGGGCGCATAGCTGATGGAGTGGTCGCCGCCGAGGAACAAGGGGCGCAGGCCCCGCTCCAGGATCTCCTTCGTCGTCTCCGCCAACCGCTCCAGGTAGCGCGAGAGATTCGCCGGCCCTTCCACGTCACCCCAATCGCAGCCCGCGACACGGGGGGGCGCCAGGAGCCGGCTCGCCTCGCGTATCGCCGCGGGTCCCTTCGCCGCGCCGCGAGCAATCGGGTTGCCGAGGTTCGTCGGCGCTCCCACGACGCAGAGCATCCCCGGCTCGGTCGGCGCGAGGTTCCGGTCCGGCCAGCCGAAGAGCGACGCTCGCGGTCCAGCTTCGCTCATCGCCCCGCCTCATCATGCCCTCGGGAGGCCTCCATCGCGGTCAGCGCGAGATCACAGGCGACCGCGGTGGACAGGTGCGCGAACGTTGAGCGCGTTTCCAGGCCAACGAGGTCGATGCCAACGATTCGGTGCCTCCGGCCCAGCGCGGTGATGATGTCCCTGAGCTCGGACTGGGACAGCCCGGCCGAGACACCGTGTTCATCCGTCCGCATGGACTCCGGCTTCGTGACCCCGAGGTCGATTGACAGATGGACGGCGGTCCGCCCGCCCCAGTCGCACGTCAAGGTGTCCAAGGGTGCTCGGCGAAGCGTCTGCACGTCGTACAGCATCACGCGGTCGCCCAGGCTCGCGGAGGGCGTCTTCAGCCCGCCCAGGCTCACGAAACGCTCGATCCCGTCGAGTTGCAGCAGACGGGCCGCGACTTCGTCCGTCCCGATGACTTCGGACGACGACGAAGGACCCGTCACCGGCTCGGCGGAGAGCTGGACGACGGTCAGCGGACCGCGGCGACGCAGCGCCGCGGCAACGGCGTACGTCACCGAGCTGTCCCCGCCGAGGACAACCGGCACCGCGCCCTCGCCAAGCGCTTCGAGGGCCGAGGAGATCCTTCCAAACAGCTCGGCCTGGTCCTCTCCGTATTCGACGTAGACGTCGCCGGCGTCCGCCAGCGTGGCGCCCCGCAGGATCCAGGTCTCCCGGTTCGCGTCGAACCAGCCGTTTGGCCGGCCGTCGGTGATGCGCATCCGGTAGAGATAATCGAGCGACTTCTGCCGGATCGCCGTCGGCGCCCCACGGCAGTCGACGGTGCCCGCCAGATCGTAGGGCACGCCCAGCACCACGAAGTCACTGGCCGTGGTGTAGGCCGGCGCGTTGCAGAATCGATAAGGCACTGTCGTGCGCAGGCGGAGCGCGCGGTCCGCGCGAGGCGCGTCGGCGTCAAGGAGGAGCCGCTTCTCCAGCAGCTTCCCGACCCGCGCGCGAGCGCCGGCCATGGCTCCGGGCGGAACCACCTCATCCAATCTGCGCGGCTTCGCGAACGCCTTCAGGAACTGGTAGGCGGCAATGGACAACTTCATGCGCGCCGCCGAGGCGAGGTTGGCGACCGTGACGTGGGTTTCGTCCTGGCTCTCCAAAATCCAATCGTCGGACAGCACCAGCCGGAGCGCGGACGGGTCACCCCGCTCCGCGGATGAAATAGACGCGTCGACTGGGAAATCCGGGTTGCGCATGTTCGCTCTCGCCCAGATCGCTCAGGCCCCGCTGTGCCGGACCTGGGCCCGGAACGTCCTGAGCTTGCCGAGCAGGCTGAAGGCGCGTGTCGCCAGGCTCCACAGCGTGACGGCCGCGCCCGCGAGCATCAACGAACGCCAGAAGACCTCCAGGAAGGCCTTGAGCAGCTCGACCAACGGCGCTCCGTCGCCAACAGCCTGGACGAAGGCGCGCAACAACGCGGGATATTCCTTGGCGATGCTCATAATCACGAACTGGAAGATCACCTTCAGGATGTAGGCCAGGAACAGCGTGCCCAAGGCCGTATAGATTCCCAGCGCCCACTTCGCCCTGCGGGTCAGGTCGATCTTCGGCCCCGACTCCTTGACTCCGAAGAGCTTTCCGCCGAGGTGCTGCATCCACAGCATCTGCTGCTTGCGCAGGTTCACGATGCCGAAGAAGTCGCTCATCAGCCAATAGCCGTCCATACGGAGGAACGGGTTGAAGGTCGTCGCGATCGAGAGATCGATGAGGACAAAGGCGACGAGGAAGACGATGTCTCCGGTCCGCAGGAACAGCGCCAGGGTCAAGAGCAGAAAGATCGACTCGAAGTAGACCCCGCCGATATCCACGACCGCGCGCTGCCGGCGTGGGAGCTTCCAGGCGTCTGATACGTTCGTCCAAAGGACCGTATAGATGATGTAGACGCCCCACCCGATGGTCATCCGCCGACAGCCGTAATAGGCGGCGGCGCTGGCATGTCCGAACTCGTGACAGAGGGTTCCCAGCGTGGAGAGCAGCATCACGGCCAGGACGCTGGTGGCGTCGAGCTGGTTGAAGTCGACGCGCTGAGCCGTGAGCAACACGCCGTACACGTAGGCGTGCGAGAGAACAGCCAGAATCAAGCCGAGCACCAGCGCCGGGGTCTTGAACATGAAACCCAGGCGCCGCGCTATCGGTTCGACGACGCTCGGAGGGATGATGGGGAGCTTGATGAACAGGAACGCGCGCTTGGGCTGCGAGCTGACGCCCGCACGCGAGGCGTCCTGGTCCGGGAGAATGAGAATGCCCTTGGGGAGCAGGGACTTCTCCACCAGGCGTCGGAGCCAATCCCGCTCGAAGGTCCCCTGCCCGCGCTGCAGAAACGCGTCAATGGCTTCGTCGGTGGTCCGGACGCCGTCGAACTCCCGCACCAGCTCCATGTAGGCCGTCGGCAGCGCGAAGCGCACCGCGTCGTTACCATCGGGGACGGCGCACATCACCATCGGCTTCGACGCATCCGAGTCGAAATCGGAGACCTCGATGAGGGGATTGGCCAACAGCCGGGCGGGTTGCGTCATGGTCCGAGCTTCCTGAACTCGCCTTCCAGGCAGACCTTTCGGGCGCTTCGAGCGATCTGCGACCGGATCGGGCCCAAGCCCGATCCGGCCTAGAGACTATCGGCAGGCGCCGAAAGTCGTACTGCTTACTCCACCGAGCGCTCGACCTGGGAGTCGCAGCGGCCGTTGCAGCGGCCGGCCAGCTCCAGGCGGTCCTCAAGCTCGATGATCTCGAACTCGTCAACCAGCAGGGTCTCGTTCTTCTCAACCGCCACGGCGTTCTTGTCGTTGTTCATTTGATGTTCCTCTGGGGAGATGCACTGTCTTTGCTACTGCATTACCAATCCCCGTGCATCGGAGGGTGGCAACTCTGGTTCGCCGGTGAGGCACGGCAAGCCGCGCTCCGGCCAGATTCAATTCGAGTTCAGCGCGTTGCTTCCGCGCTCCCGTGACACCGAACGGCGTCCCGGGACGCGAGCTGGCATATCAGGCTCCACATCCGCGAGCGTTCGTCGCTCGGGTGCCGGTCCAGCCACTGCAGGTCCACGCCTTGGCTTTCGTCCGCGAGGCGCGTCGCCAAGTCTATACTGGCGAACGGAAATTTGTAGCAGCGGCCGGTCATGGCGTCGGTCCAGACGATGTCGTTATCACCCGGGAGCTCGATGATGCGCCGTGTGTCCATCGCCACCCGGCCGCCAGTCCTCAGGTGCTCGGTCAGGCTCCGCTCGATCTCCTCGACCGGATGCTTGGTGGAGGGAATTGGAAGCCGCCACTGGTGGAACAAGTCGCCGCCGCACCACTCGTCGGCGTACGCGTTCAACGCTTCGCCCAGGAAGGTGTAGGCGCTCTGCACTGCTTCCTCCACGAAGCGCTCCGCGTCCGCGCCGCGCAGCGGCCCGCCCGGATCGTGGACCGGCCCCGTCCTGCACGCCCGCTCGCCGTCAAGATGGTGGGCCACCATCGGGATGACCGGCGAACCGAACCGTGCCGCCATGGCGAACAACCCGTTCTTGACCCGGCACTCGCGCCCGAGCAGCGCCACCGTCGAGCGCCGCGCGTCGCCCCGCGTACCGTCACTGCCCGTGTTTCCATCGATGGTGGAGAAGGCCAGCTCGCCCCTGGCGAGCCCCTTGGCCAGCCCAATCGCGCCAGCGCGCGCCTCGACGTCGACAAAGTTGAGGCGTTTCCAGAGCGCCGCGTCCGGATTGCTGGCCCGCGCGGTCCAATAGTCATTGTACGAATCGCTCGCGAGCGGCAGGTGCGTCGCGATCCCCGCATGCGCGAAGTCGGAGGGGAGAAAGCGCATGTGGCCGAAGTGAAAAGAAACGCCCACCACCCCACGGCCGCGCTCGAGCAGCGCGCGAACCTGTTCGACGTGCTCCCCCTTCAACTGCGGCCCGTCGGGCGCCTGCGTCAACCTCGGCAGGTAATGTTGGTGGTACTCCCACCCACCGAGAATCTTGCTGATCGCGGCGGCACGCGCGGCTCGCGCAATCCGCTCCCGCGACCAATCCCGGCCGAACAGCGACAAGAGGTTGAGACGGTAAGCGCGCAGCCCGAATGGCAGGAGCTCGTCGTCGCTGAGCGACTGGACCAGGTCGAACACCTCACTCTTGCTCGCGTCGCTCCGGGCGAGCAGGTGATTGACCCGGTCGAGCCTGGTCGATGTGGAGGTGGCGGCGTTGTCGGAGGCCGTTCCCTGGGGCATCGTCATGGCGCGCTCTGCTTGGCGTTGGGCGGCGTCGGCGACTCCCGCTCCTCTCCTCCGTCGAGTGGCGCAGGCACGGCCGCCGAAGAGACAGCCGCGCTTTGCGCTGCGGCCTGTGTGGCCTTGAAGTAGTCGACCATCTCCCGCTTGGCGGTGAAGCGGATGGTCGGACAGGGGCGCTGATTGTAGTCCATGCGGATCTGCGGACAATGCACGCCCTGGCAAGCCGGTAGATTGTGGCAACTCTGGCAGCCGGTATCCCGCTCGAAGGCCGGCTCGGTCCACAGGGCCATCTTGTCTGTGTTCAAGTCGAGCGAGCCGTCGGGCTGGATCTTCCCGACGATGTTTCGATCCTTCTTGTTGAGGTCGATCGTGCACTTCATCAGGTCGCCGTGGGCGCCCACGATGAAGTTGTAGGGCCTGACCGCGTAGCACACGTCCGTCCCCACCCTGGCGCCGGGCCGCCACCCGCTGGTGACGCGCAGGCCCAGCGACCGGGCCGCGGCCTTCAGCCGCATGTGCGCGGAATGAGATTCGTCCTTGCCGCAGACGTCCAGGTTGGCGTCATTGCTCCCGCCCCACCTCCCTACCGCGTGGAAGGAAACGGTGAAGCGGTCGTCGTCGCTGAACTTGTCCTTGAGGGATTGCAGGAACTCTTCCAGGCCCTCGACATTCGTTTTGGCGAAGTTGACTCGAATGACGACGGAGAAGTCGTCGGCGCGCTCGCTCAGCTTCACCAGGTTGTCGTAGATCGTCTGGTACGTGCCGCCACCGTCGCGCGCCGGCCTGTGCTGGTTGTGGTGCTCCGGAAGGCCATCCAGGGTGATCTGGAAGTCGGTGATGCCCCACGAGAGGAGGCGACCGGCCACGTCCTCCGTCAGCAGGTAGCCGTTCGTGGTCATGTGGCTGGAGAACCGAATCCCCTCGCGCTTCGCTGTTTCAGCGAAGAACGGCGCCAGGTCTTCAATGGCTTCCATCCCGTACAGCGGCTCGCCCCCGAACCAGGAGACGTTGAACTCGCGCAGGGTCCGGACACGGCTCTCCACGAGCTTCTTGATGCTCGCGCGCACATCGGGGCGCATCGTGCCGCGCTTGAAGTCCTCGTAGCAGTACGTGCACCGGAAGTTGCAATCCTCGGAGGCCAGCAGGATCAGCTCGAGGATGTCATTGCGGTGATTCGCCTGGCCGAACGCGTACTGGACCCGACGCACCTCGTCGGCCTCCTTCGCGATCAGGAAGCCTCTCTTGGAGAGGTAGCCGACGATACCGTCGCCGTTGGAGCTGAGCCCCTTCTGGCTGATCAACTCGAGCACCGACTCGCGTTGCGCCGGGCGGAACGCGTTCAGCGACCCCGAATAGGTGTTCCACAGCAGCAGCCAACCATCGTCCGTTAGCGCCTGGACATTGAAGCGCGAAGGCTTCCAGTCCCGCTTCGCGGCGACCGGCGTGAGAGGTGCGCTCGCGGATGATTCACCGACCGAAGTACGCGGAATTCGATCGAGAGGGGACTTGAAGAGGATGTCCTTGCCCGTTGCCACGCGACCTCCTTGATACCCGGACCGAATCGAGCCCCATACAGGCGAAACAGCGCGAGGCGCGACTTCAGATACATTCCCGCTTTATCTTGCTACCACGCTTAAATTTGAGTTGCAACAGGCCCACTGCTTAAAACACGGATTCCAACTTATTGGGCGCTGCGTCATGATTGCACCAGACCTGGGTCAAAAAGGTCGCGGACGGGACGAACCTCACGGTCCTCCACCACCCGCGCCGTTGCAATAGGCGGCACTACCGCGTCCGGCTCTAGCATTGGGCTCTGACGTTGAATCGCTCCTCGGGCCATGGATGCTGCTTCTTCGCGCGTGGGAGCCAGTGTCGGACCAGGCGACTCATCCGATTCCAGCGAGTCCGGTCTCGGTGCCCGCGACACCGTGGCGCCCGGCGCCAGGGCCAGATGACCTGGGAGCGGAGCTCGGACATCGCCCTCATCATGCGGCGCAGGAGTTCAACGACGAGGGCGTCAGCGCAGCGCATGACCTGGCTTGACGAACTCCGCGGCGCCCTGCGCAGCCAAGCCCCAGCGGTCGGCTCGAAAATGTCAGCCGCGCCGCCTTCACCCGCCACGCTCCACGCGTCAACGCCGCCGTCGCGTAACCGTCTTCGAGGCCCCCAGCCTCCATGACACCAGGAAGCGACTGGAGTCCCTCCAGGAGAGGCTGGGCCGTCAGCGCGCCGCGCTTCATCACTTCCGTCGACCTGAGCGTCACTGGAGGTTGGGACGACCGCGCGCTGCCCGCGCCCCTCCGAACCAACCCCACAAGCTTCGGGACTTGACCGCCTGGGAAGGCCGCTCCACGAAAGCCTCTACTCCATGCTACGCAACAGCCTCAAACTCATACTCACCGCTGTGTCGATCCTTCACCTCGGCTGGCTCGTATCTCGGGAGTTCCGTACCAAGAAGAGCCACGTCATAAAAACCCACTCCTCCAACAGGAGCGCCGGATGTCCCGCAGATGTATCAACTGAAATATAGCGCCTTCGGACGGAGGGCGGCCGTGCGCATGTGGCCATCACGAGGAAGATGGGTCTTTCCCACGAGAAAGACCCATCAGGCGCAGCACAGGGAGCCCTGCGTCTCAGAAACAAACAGGGAACTGCTCACAGAGGCAGCGTGATCCCATCTGGAAGCACTGATAGACACAGGTACAGCTCTCATCGGCGCACTGGTTCTGACACCAATCCGCGCTGGCTTGGGCCTCTGCCGGACGGACCGTGCCCAGCACACCTCCAAACACAACGCCCACGACAAAGACCCACTTCTGGATTCCCTTGCGCATGACAAATCCTTTCAATGGGACTGCGCTGCAAATCCTACCACACAGCTAAACCCAGGACAGCCCCCATCCGCGGCTCAATGCATCACTGCATCCCGTGCCTCGCGAAAAATCCGCTATGCCAGTGGAATCACGGTGTCCACGATCTTGGCGGAACACAGTACGGCGGGTAGTCCGGCTCCAGGGTGCGTCCCCGCTCCAACCATATAAAGACGGTCCACGTCTTCGCTCCGGGCCTGTGCCCTGAGGAACGTCGTCTGCATCAACGTCGGAGCGAAGCTGAACGCGGCCCCGCGGAATGACCGCAGCTCGTCACGGAAATACTCCGGCGTTGCCATCCGCGACGTCACCAACTCCTCCCTCAGACCCGGCAACACGGTCCGCGACAGGCGCTCCTCCAACTCGCGTCGGAATGACTCCGCCCGTTGCTTCCACTCCGAGCCCGTCCCCAGGTGCGGAACTGGCGCCAATACGTAGAAGGCGTCATTTCCAGCCGGAGCCAAAGCCGCGTCCGTCGCGGTGGGCCTGTGCAGATAGAGCAACGGGTCCGCCGACGGCTGCCCAGGCCCCTCCAACCCCGAGAACATCCCCCGGAAGTCCTTCCCGAACAGCAGCGTGTGATGCGCGACCTTTGGGTACTGACGCCGCGTCCCGAAGTACCAGAGGAACGCGCTCATCGAATATCGCGCTCGGTTGATGCGCTCGTCCGTCCAGTGCTTCCGCACATGCCCCGGCAACAGATACCGGTACGTCCACGCCGCGTCCGCGTTCGACACCACCACGTCCGCAGCCAGCCCCGAGCCATCTCCAAGCCTCACGCCCGTCGCCTTCCGCCCTTCCAACGCAATCTCCGTCACCTCACTGCCGTAACGGACCTCGCCCCCCAGGGCCTCCAGCAGAGACACCAATCCACGGACCAGCGCCCCCGTGCCGCCCACCGGGAAGAACGCCCCCCAGCGCCGCTCCACGAATTGAATCGATGTGTACACCGCGCTCGCGGTCGCGAACGGACTGCCTCCAATCAACAGCGGATGGAAGCTCAACGCCTCCTGAAGCCGCTCGTCGCGGATGTACTTCGACACCAGCCCGAACATCGACCGGAACGCCTCGTCTCGCACCAGCGCGGGGGTGAACGGCGCCAGGCTCAGCACGTCCGGCACCGGCGTGCTCATCAGCGTGCCAATGCCCGCCTCGTACATCCGCTCCACTCGTGCGCTCAGCGCCAGGAAGCCCGCCTCATCCCGCGGAGACAGCCGCCGCACGGACTCGCGCATCGCCTCGCGGTTCGTGTGGTAGTCGAACGTGGAGCCGTCCGAGAACCGCATCCGGTACAGCGGCACCACGGGCCGCAGCTCCACGTGGTCCGCCATGCGTTGCCCCGCCAGCGCCCACAGCTCCTCCAGCAGGTGCGGACACGTAATCACCGTGGGGCCCGCGTCGAACGTGAAGCCATCTTGCTGGAAGGCGTTCGCCCGCCCGCCCGGTCCGTCCCTCCGCTCCAGCACCGTGACACGCCACCCACGGGCCGCCAGCCGGATGGCCGCGGCCAATCCTCCGAAACCACTCCCAATGACGAGCGCGCGTCGTCCGCCGCTTCGTGCAGCCAGGCCAGCCATCCCAGAGGGTCTCAGCACGGTGACTCGATCCATCGCACACCCTCGAGGCCCGCTCCACTCCGGCCTGCTGCCAGGCCTCCGTGCCGACATCCCCCGCGCTCGGTTGCGAGCCCCCAAGTGCCAGGGCTACCCTCCCCGCCTCAACGGGGAGTGCGCTCCTTCGCGCACGGGTGAAGCAATGATGGATGTACCCGGCTACCGCATTGGCAGAGAAGTCACCACCGCAGGCGCCTTCCAGCTCATGCGCGCCACACGCGAGGAAGACGGCGCCTCGGTCATCCTCAAGGTCCCCGACGCGGCGCGGAGCCCCTCCGCCACCACCCGGCTTCGCCACGAGTGGGAGCTGACGCACGCACTGAGTCTCGACGGCGTCCTCCAGCCCCTGGCCTGGGCCGAGGCGCGGGACGGCGCTCCCGTGCTCGTCCTGGAGGGCTTTGGTGACGCGACGCTGGCCCAACGCCTGTCCCATGGCCGCGTGGAGCCACGCGCCGCATGCCGCATCGCGCTGTCGTTGGCGCGCGCCCTGGGCGCCATCCACGAGCAGGGCATCCTCCACCGGGACCTGACCCCCAGCAGCATCCTCGTGGACTCGGATGGCGAGTCCGTGAAGCTCACCAGCTTCACCCTCGCCACGCGCAGGCCTCGCGCCGAGGTCGCTCCGCTCGCCCCCGAGCGCCTCGAAGGCACCCTCGAGTACCTCTCCCCCGAAGGCACCGGACGCACCCACCGCAGCGTCGACTCGCGTGCGGACTTCTATTCCATGGGTGTGGTGCTCTACGAGCTGCTCACCGGGCGCCGCCCCTTCGCGGACACGGATGCGCTGGGCCTCATCCACGCCCACGTCGCCCTGCCCCCGCCGCCGCCCGTCAGCGTCGAACCCGAGCTCCCCCAGCCCCTGTCCGACATCGCGCTCAAGCTGCTCGCCAAGTCCCCGGAGGACCGCTACCAGAGCGCCTACGGGCTCGTGGCGGACCTCCAACGCTGCCTGAGCGCCCTGGAGGGCCCGGGCCCCGTCCCCGCCTTCATGCTGGGCGCCAAGGACGTCCCCGAGCGCTTCGCCGTCCCCGAGAAGCTCTACGGCCGCGAGCCCCAGCAGGCCGCCCTGCGCGGCGCATTGGAGCGCGCCGCCTCGGGCCGCTCCGCCTTCGTCCTCGTCTCCGGCGCGGCGGGCATGGGCAAGTCGGCCCTCACTGGAATACTCAAGCGTCCCGTCGCGGAGCGCCAGGGCCACTTCGCGCGCGGCAAGTACGACCAGCTCATCCGGGACACGCCCTACAGCGGCATCTTCGAGGCCTTCCGCGAAGTGGCTCGCGGACTCCTGGGCGGACAGGAGCAGGAGCTGGCGACCTGGCAACACCGCCTCCTCGAAGCCGTGGGCGGCATGGGCCGGCTCGTGGTGGACGCGGTGCCTCGCATGGCCCTGGTGCTCGGGGACCAGCCTCCCGTGCCCGAGTTGGGGCCCGCGGAGTCGGAGCTGCGCTTCCAGCTCGTCCTCCGCAAGCTGGTGGCCGCGCTCTCCACGCGGGAGCATCCCCTGGTCCTCGTCCTGGACGACCTCCAGTGGGCGGACAGCGCCAGCCTCCAACTGTTGCGACTGCTCCTGACGGACCGGGACATCGAGCACCTGCTCGTGGTCGCGGGTTGCCGCTCGGAAGCGCTGGGCCCCGACCATCCCGTGGAGTCCCTCGCGCGCGCGCTGCAGGACCACGGCACGCCCGTCCATCGAATCGACCTGGCACCGTTGTCGCCCGAGGACATGACGAAGCTGGTCGCGGACGTGTTCCCCCCCGCCGAGGGCCAACCCGACGCGCAGCTCGACGACCTGGTGCTGTCGCTGACGGAAGGCAACCCGTTCCACGCGGTGCAGCTGCTGCGCACCTTCTACGAGCGGGGGTTGGTGCGCTTCGACGCGGACGGCGGCGGCTTCCGGTGGGATGCCAGCGCGCTGCGTGGGCAGGACTTCAGTGACGGCGTGGTGGCGCTGCTCACCTCCCGCATTCGCGAGCTGAGCTCCGCCGCGCAGGCGCTGCTGCCCATGGCCGCGGCGCTGGGCCACACGTTCGACCTGCGCAGCCTGGCCATCGTCCTGGAGCGGACGGAAGAGGAGGCCGAGAAGGGGCTCGTCGAAGTACTCCAGGCGGGTCTGGTGACGCCCATCGACGACGCCGACCTCGACAGCGGGGGCACGTATCAGTTCACCCATGACCGCGTGCAGCAGGCCGCGCTGGAGCTGATCCCGGCGGACGTGCACCCGGAGATCCATGCCCGCATCGGCCGCCTGCTCCTGCGGCACACGCCCCCGGAGCGGCTCGACGAAGGACTCCCCGAGCTCGTCAGCCACTTCCACCTGGCGTTGCCCGTGCTCCACGACGAGCAGGAGCGCCACCGCGTGGCAGAGCTGGACCTGCGCGCTGGCCGCAGCGCCAAGTCCCGAGGCGCCTGGTCCGCGGCCCTGCGCCTGCTGAGCACGGGCCTGTCCCTGCTCGGCGAGGACGGCTGGCGGAAGGACCGGCGGCTCACCTTCGACCTGCACGTCGACGCGGCCGAAGCGGCGTACCTCGCGGCGGACTTCGACCTGATGGAGCGGCTGGCGGCGGCGGCGCTGGCCCACGCGGTGGATGGCGCGGAGGAGGTCCGGGTGCAGGAGGTCCGCCTCCAATGCCTCGCGCACCGGGGCGAGCACTCGCGCGGCGTGGACCTGGGCCTGGAGGTGTTGCGCAAGCTGGGCCAGCCCCTGCCCGCGAATCCGAAGCAGCCGCACGTCCTGGCCGCGGTGGCGAAGACGAAGCTGCGCCTGGGCCTGCGCAAGCCCGAGGACCTGGCGGCCCTCCCCGAGTGCACCGACCCGCTCCTGCTCGCCACGCTGCGCCTGCTGGTGAAGCTGTCCTCGCTGGCCTTCATGGCCCGCCCGCTCCTCTTCCCGCTGGTGGTGCTCCGCGTGCTCCAGCTCACCATCCGCCACGGCGCCACGGGCGTGGCCGCGTTCGGCTACGTGGGCTACGGGCTGATGCTGAGCGTGCACCTGGGCAACCCCGAGGAGGGCTTCCGCTACGGCCGGCTGGCGCTGAAGACGCTGGACCGCTTCCAGGCGGAGAGCCTGCGGGCCATGGTGACCTTCGTCTTCAACCTCTTCATCCGGCACTGGAAGGAGCCGCTGTCCGCCTGCGTCGACGACTTCCTCGCCGCCGCGCAGAAGGGCCAGGAGACGGGCGACATCGAGTACTTCGGCTATGCGTCCAGCGCGGGCTGCGCCACCGCCCTCATCGCCCGGGACGGCCTGGCCGACGGTGGCCCGCGCATGGACCGGTTCCGGGACACGCTGGCCACGCACCGGCACAAGAACGTGCTCTTCACCGAGTACATGCGCCACACGCTCGACTCGCTCACGGGCGCGTTCACCGGCAACGTGGAGGCCCGCGAGGAGGAGCTGGTCGCGCCGTACCGGCAGCTCGACTACGGCAACGGAATCGCCACCTGTGACGTGCTGCGCACCCTGCGCCGGTGGCTCTGGGGCGACGCGCGCGGCGCGCTGGAGAGCGCCGCGGCGGTGGACACGCAAGTGGAGCTCATCGCCGGGCAGATCTACCTGCCCTGGTACAAGTTCTTCCAGGGCCTGGCGCTCATGGCCGTCCACCCCACGCTGGGGCCGCTGGACCGGCTTCGCTCGTCGCGGGCCATCGACGCCATCCGCAAGTCCATGCGCGGCTGGGCCCGCATCGCCCCGATGAACTATGGCGCCCGGGCGGAGCTGCTGGACGCGGAGCGGGCCCGCCTGGACGGCCAGGGGGACTCGGCCGCGGATGCGTATGACCGGGCCATCCGGCTGGCGCGGCAATACGGCCTGTCGCTCGACGAGGGCGTGGCCTGCGAGGCCGCAGCACGGTTCCACCTGACGCAGGCCCGCGAGCGCGTGGCCCGCACCTACCTGGAGGAAGCCCGCGCCGCCTACCTGCGCTGGGGCGCCCGCGCCGTCGCGGCACGGCTGGAGCGGGAGCACCCCCGGCTCCTGCCGTCCGCCCCGACGCCCACGCCCACGGATGCCCTCACGGAGACGTCACTGGCCGCGCTGGACCTGGCGTCCGTCATCAAGACGGCGCGCGCGCTGTCCGGCGAAATCGTCCTGGGCAAGCTGCTGCGCAAGCTGATGACGCTGGTCATCGAGAACGCGGGCGCGCGCCGGGGCCTGCTGCTGCTGAAGCGGACCGAGGGCCTGGTCATCGCGGCGGAGGGCTCCGTGGACGGCGATGGCGTGGTGCTCGAGGCGCCCATCCCCATGGAGGCCTCCGCGTCGCTGCCGACCTCCATCATCCACTACGTGGTGCGCACCGGAGAGACGGTGCTCCTCCACGACGCCTCGGCCGAAGAGCCCTTCTCCGAGGACCCCTACGTCCGCAGCGCCCAGCCCAAGTCCCTGCTGTGCAGCCCGCTGTTGAAGCAGGGCGCGCTCACGGGCGTGCTCTACCTGGAGAACGACGCCACGCGAGGCGCCTTCACCCCGGAGCGGCTGGAGGTCCTGCGCCTGCTGTCGTTCCAGGCGGCCATCTCCCTGGAGAACGCCGACCTCTACGCCAGCCTGGAGGAGTACAGCCGGACGCTGGAGCGCCGCGTGGAGGAGCGCACGGCCGAAATCCAGCACAAGAACGCCGAGCTGGCGGAGACGCTCACCCGGCTGCAGGAGATGCAGCGCCAGTTGGTGGCGCAGGAGAAGCTCGCGTCCCTGGGCGCGCTCACCGCGGGCATCGCCCATGAGCTCCAGAATCCGCTCAACTTCGTGAACAACTTCTCGAACCTGTCCTCACGGCTGGCCGGCGAGCTGGAGGAGTCGCTGAAGGGCATGGCGGACCGGCTCGACAGCGAGGCCCGCGAGGACGTGCTGGAGACGCTCCAGGACTTGAAGCAGAACGCCCAGCGCATCCACAGCCACGGCAAGCGCGCCTCGGACATCATCAAGACGATGCTCCGGCACTCGCGCAAGTCAGAGGGCACCCGCTCCAAGTCGGACCTCAACCTGCTGGTGCGCGACAGCGTGAACCTGGCCGTGCAGGGCCTGCGCAGCCGTCCGGGCGGGGCCAGCGTGAAGATGGAGACCACGTTGGACCCCACCGTGGGCATCGTGGAGCTGGTGGCCAGCGACATCAGCCGTCTGCTCACCAACATCCTCGACAACGCGTTCTACGCCGCGGCGCAACATCAGCAGCAGGCGGGCGCGGGCTTCACGCCCCAGGTGCACCTGAGCACCCACCGCGTCGGAGCCAAGGTGGAGCTGCGCATCCGCGACAACGGGCCGGGCATCCCCGAGGACCTCCGCGAGAAGCTCTTCCACCCCTTCTTCACCACCAAGCCCGCGGGCGTGGGGACGGGGCTGGGGCTGTCGCTGTGCCACGACATCGTCCAGGAGCACCAGGGCGACATCCGCGTGGAGAGCGCGCCCGGCGCCGGGGCCGAGTTCATCATCACCCTGCCCGCGCCCTGACAAAGCGAAGGCCCCACCTCCCGTGAGGGAAGCAGGGCCTCGGGACACCTGGAGAAGGCAGACGCCGCTAGGCCGTCTTCTTCTCCTTCTCCATGACGAGCTGGGGCGCCTCGTGCTTGGTGATGACCTGCTCGGTGATCTTGCACTCCTTGACGCCCTCGCGGAACGGCACGTCGTACATGATCTCCAGCATGGCATCCTCCAGGATGGCGCGAAGGCCGCGCGCTCCGGAGTGACGGCGCATCGCCTCGCGGGCGATGGCGCGCAGCGCCTCCTTCGTGAAGGTCAACTTCACCTTCTCCATCTCGAAGAGCTTCTGGTACTGCTTCACCAGGGCGTTCTTCGGCTGGGCGAGGATGATGACCAGGTCCTCTTCCTTCAGGTCGTTCAGCGTGGCGATCATCGGCAGGCGGCCGATGAACTCCGGAATCATGCCGAAGCGCATCAGGTCTTCCGGCTCGGTCAGCGCCAGCAGCTCACCCACGCTGCGCTCCTCGCGGTGGGTGATCTTCGCGCCGAAGCCGAGGCCCTTCTCGCCCACGCGGCGCTTGATGACGCCGTCGATGCCGTGGAAGGCGCCGCCGCAGATGAACAGGATGTTCGTCGTGTCGACCTGGACGTACTCCTGCTGGTTGTACTTCTTCCCGCCGCGCGGCGTGACGTTGGCCCGGGTGCCTTCGATGATCTTCAGCAGGGCCTGCTGCACGCCCTCGCCGCCCACGTCGCGGGTGGCGCTGGGCATGTCACCCTTGCGGGCGATCTTGTCGATTTCGTCGATGTAGACGATGCCGCGCGAGGCCTTCTCCACGTCGTAGTCGGCGTTGTGGAGGAGGTTCTGGATGATGTTCTCCACGTCCTCGCCCACGTAGCCGGCCTCGGTGAGGCTGGTGGCGTCGGCGATGGTGAAGGGCACGTTGAGGAAGCGCGCCAGCGACTGGGCCAGCAGCGTCTTGCCACTCCCCGTGGGACCGATGAGCAGGATGTTGCTCTTGCTCAGCTCCACTTCCTCGCCGGTGGGGCCCTTGACGCCCGGACGCGGCCGAGAGGTCGGCTTCTTTTGATAGATGCGCTTGTAGTGGTTGTACACCGCCACCGCGAGGACCTTCTTCGCCTGGTCCTGTCCGATGACGTAGTCGTCGAGGAACGCCTTGATCTCCGCCGGCGTCGGCAAGCTGACCTGGGGCTTGCCCTCCTCGCGCTCGTTCTCGTCCGCGATGATGTCGTTACACAGCTTGATGCATTCGTCGCAGATGTAGACCGTCGGGCCCGCGATGAGCTTGCGGACCTCGCGCTGCGACTTGCCGCAGAACGAACAAGACAGGTTGACGTGGTGCTCCTTCTTCACTGCCGCCTCCGAGTTCGCCGGCTCCGGACACCCGGAGCCTCCTTCGCCGTCCACCGCTCCCCTACCCGCACGGCCTGCCCACGTCTCGAACAGCCGTCAGGCCCACCTTCACGCGGCCCTGAACCACTATAGGGCCCTCCCCTTCGGGCAGGAAGCCCGGCGGTACAGGCCCGTTGCCGAGCGTACAGCCCCGGCCACGGGTCAGCGTTCAGTAACAGCGGCTCAGGCGTCCGTCACGCCCGAGGCGATGTCCTCGAGGTCTTCGGCCAGGGCGGCTGCCCGCTCGGCGACGGCGTTCGGAATCCGACGGCTCCCCGACAGCTCGCTCGCGAGCTTGCGGGCCATTTGCGCCAGTTTCCGCACCTGGGCGCTCTCCGGAGGCGGCTCCGGCGGGGGACGGGGGAAGCGCTCGGCGAACTCCTTCTTCAGCTCGGCCGGGTTCTTCTCCGGGCTCCAGATGCTGTCGCGCAGGGACTTGTATTCAGTGGGCGACAACTGGCCCCGCTCTTCCGCGTCCGCGAGGACTTCGATGACCTCGAACGCGGGTGCGCGCTGGGGGAACTCCTGTGCGGTCAGCTCCTCCTCGGGCTCGTGCTTGGTCAGGAAGCTGAACGAGCGGGTGAGCTTCAAGGCGGTCTGCTTCTTGATGTGCAGTTCCTTGAGGCAATAGGACTCGAAGGAGGGGTAGCCCCACTCCTCGAATTTGGCCTCGTCCCGGACCTGGACCAGGAGCTTTCCCAGCTCGGCCCAGGTGGACTTGAAGCGCTTGGCGGCCGTCAGCACGGTGTGACGGAAGGTTCCCGGCGGGACGCTCAGCGCCTTCTTCGCAATTTCGGTCTCAGCAACGGATGCGGCGGACATGCCCACGGTATCGGGCATGCCCGGGGTGCCGGCAAGAAAGTGACCCTACCCCCGCTTGCCGATGGTGAACGACAGGCCCACCGTGGCCTGCTCGCCTTCGTAGGCGCGGAACGGCCACTTCTTCATCTCCGCCAGCATGCACTCGTAGAGTGGGCCCTTCTTGAACTGGTGGTTGTCCACCCACAGCTTGCTCACCCGGCCATCGTTCCCGATGACGAACTCCATGGGGACCTTGGCGTAGAGGCCCGGGGTGCGCGCCGCCTCTTCCTTGAAGCAGCGGAAGAGCGTGGACTTGTTGCTGGCCACCACCCGGTTGATGGCGGACTGGTCGAACTGCTGCGTCATCTCCATGCCCTCCGGGTCCGTGCTCACGCTGCCCCCGGGGCGAGGCTTCCGGTCCACCGGCGCCCGGGTGGTGGAGGCCATGGCCACCTTGCCAGGGCTGCTGCTGCCGGTGGCGGGTTTCACACCGGGCTCGCCCGTGCCCGGACGGCGGGCGACATGGCCGGGGTATTCGAAGAGCTCCTCCTCATCCACGCGGGCCTGGGCCACGCGGATGGTGATTTCGCCCATCTCGAAGTCGTCCGTCTGGACCTCGCCGCCGCCGAACCAGCCGTGGACCGCGGCATTGCGCGCCACCTGGACGCCGAAGATGCCCAGCACCACCACGCCCACCACGGCGGCGCCGCCGAGAATCTTCAGGCGCTTCGCGGACTTCGCTCGCTCCACCACGACGGCGGCGTCCACGCGGGCGCGCGCCTCCGCCCGGGCCACGTGCACGCGGAAGGCGTCCACCTCCGACATGGGGTGGAAGTCCCGCTCTCCGGCGGGCGCCACCAGGGTGTCCAGCGTCAGCTCACCCGAGGTGAGCTTCTCCACGATTTGGGTCCCACTGACAGGCCCCAGGACGAGGTCCCCGTGCTTGAAGAGCCAGAGTCCGTCCACGTCCGCCGCAAGGTCTTGTCCAGCCGCCATTTCGCGCGCGAGTATCCCGTGGTTCCCCACACCCAAGCAACGGCGTGCTCCCCTCCTCCTCCAAGCGAATTCCCGTCGCACTGTGGATCTGGTATCGCGGCGGAAATTTCCGTGGCTTCCAGCGCCAACCCGAGGGCCCCACCGTCCAGTCAGCCCTGGAAGAGGCGCTGCGGTCCGTGGGGGTGCCGGCGACGTTGATGCCTTCAGGGCGGACGGATCGGGGCGTCCACGCCCGGATGCAGGTGGTGAGCGTCCGGCTGGAAGCGGGTGATTCGGCGGAGTCCCTGGAGAAACGGCTCCCGCCCCGGTTGCCGCCGGGGCTGGGCTTGTGTGGGGTACGCCGACCCACGTCGTTCCATGCGCAGTGGAGCGCCTGCGGCAAGGAGTACCGCTACCGGCTCCAACTGGGTGGGGCCGTGACGCCCGAGTGGGCGCCCTATGCGCTGGACGTGTCCGCGGAGCCGCTGTTCCAGGCCACGGCGGTGACGCCGGAGCGGCTGGGGGCGCTGCTGCGCTCGGCGGAGGGGACGCGGGACTTCATCGCGTTCCATGAGAAGTCCAGTCCACGCAAGCCTCGCACGCTGGAGTCCGCCACCCTGCATGCGCTGGGCGGTGGGCTCTACGAGGCTCGGCTGCGTGGGGACGGCTTCGCGCGCTACCAGATCCGCTATTTGATGGGGAGCGCGTTGAAGGTGGCCGCGGGGCTGCTGCCGGAAGAGGCGTGGCTCGCGGCGCTCGAGACGGGGCGGGCCATGGAGGGCTTCAAGGCGCCCGCGCACGGCCTGGTCCTCTGGGAGGTCCGCTACCCTCCCGGTGTGGACCCCTTCAGCGCCGGGGAGCGTCTCCATCCCCCGGGGCTTCCGCTGGAGCCACCCTTCCACCTCGGGTGACGCGCGGTGGGGCCCGGACGGCCGTCTTCAGTCGACGAGCCGCTCTTCGTACTTCGCGAGCAGATCGGAGATCGCCTCACGGAGGTACTCGCTCTGACGGATGCGCGTGGTGCGCGACAGATCCTTGAGGGCGTCGAGCTTCTCGCGGTTGAGCCGGAAGACCACTGAAGTAAGGCGGGGATTCATTTCCATGTGCGCGACCTCCTACAGATGCACACACATTCTCACAGGTCGGTCTGATCGCAAGAAATTCACTTCGATCCGACCGGGAAGATCCACTGAACCCCGGTGAAGGCTTCGGCGTCTCCGCGCAGGCCCGCGCCAAACCCGAGCGAAAGCCCGAGTCCCCCGAACACCGCGAGCCGCTCGGAGAAGGTGTGTCGCATGCCCAACGCTACGCGAGGCCCCAGCCACGGCCCAGAAAACGGCCTGATCAGCAGGCCCAGATCATAGAAGGTCTGCCAGGACCCATCGCCGTAGAAGTTCCGGAAGCCTCCGGCCACCGAGAGATCCGGGCCGCGCAGGCTGCCGCGGATCACCACGAAGACCTCGTCCCCGTCGTAGCCCACGGTGCGGCTGGCCCCGAGGTCCAGGTGCGCGTCCCCGCCCTTCTCGGCGTCGGACTCTGAGCGATCAATGGACTCTGTATAGGAGGCGCCGGGGCCGAGGATCAGCGAGTAGGCGCGGCGATCCGCGTACGGCGCGTCCACGTATTCCGCGGCGCTGGCGGCCACGGGCAGGAGCACGGCGCAGGTGCTGATCAGGCGGAGAGCCGTTTGGGGGGATGGGGAGTGTTCGCGGGCCATGGCGCGGCTCTCGGTTCTAACAGGGTCCGGGCTTGGGATGCGTCCGTCCAGGGTCCCCTGCCCTGTCGTGGCGCGTCCGGGCGTGGGACATCACCCGGAACCGAATGGTGTGCCTACGCGCCGCCCTTCCACCGGAGCCATGACAGCGCCTGGAGCGCGGAGAGCCAGGCCCCCGCGCTGAGCGCATGGCGCAAGTGGTTCATCCGGGCCCAGGTCATCGCGGTCTCCACGGCGGCGGCGTTGTCGGGCGATTGCAGCAGCCGCACCATCGTGGGGATGAAATACGAGAAGGTCAGGAGCCGGTCGGCCAGCGCCGCCAACGCGGCTCCGAGCCACCAGACGCGCAGCGGGCCGGTGGCCTGGGATGCGAAGTAGAGGCTCGCCAGGGTGAGCAGCGTCAGCGGCCCCGTGGTGACGAAGGCCCAGAAGCGAAGGCCCACGTTGTCCTGCCGCGCGGCGTCCGCGGACCAGTGTCCACCCAGGGTGTCGAGCCATCGGGGCAACGAGACGCGGTGCTCATAGAGGCCCGCGCCGAAGGCGATGCCCAGGACGATGACGAAGAGCCACAGGACGGTTGCCGCGATGGTGGGCTTCAGGTTGATCATGCCGCCAGGATGCGGTCCTGGGCATGCGAGCGTCTTTCGTGCCCTTGCGTCGTTTTTCGCCTTCCTGCGGAGTTCCCGATGAGCCCCCGCCCCGCCCTGCTCGAACAGATTGGCTCGGACGTCGTGCAGTTCCAGGATGCATCCGCGCAGTTCGATGCCACCGTCGGGAAGGTCCTGGCGCTCGGGCGCGCGGATCTTGGGTGCCTGGCGCAGCTTCATTTCGGGGGCCCAACGCCCCTGGACGCCGTCGCCCGAGAAGCCGACGTGGCGCGGTTGGAGTTGGCGGGCTACGTCCAGCGGGAAGCGGCCGGTGGTGGCCAGCGGCTGGTGCTCACCGCGCATGCTCGGGAGTGGATCGACACCCTCTGGGGGCCGCTGCAGGCGGACGGACACCAGCTCATGGCGGCGCTGCCGGAGGAGCACCTGCGGATCATCGCGGGGTTCCTGAAAGCGGCGCGGGCCATCCAGGACCGGCACGCGGCGCGGGTGGCCAGACTGCTCCAGGAGCCGGGGACATCACGGGCGGCACGCCAGCGAGGCGGGCTCTCCCCCGCCGCGCTCCGCCGTGTGCAGCTCTACGCGGACGCGCACCTTGCTGAGCCCATCCGCGTGGGTGAGCTCGCCCAGCGCTCCGGGCTGAGCGTCTTTCATTTCACCCGCGCCTTCCGCCAGTCCACCGGCATGACGCCGCACGCGTGGGTGCAGCAACGCCGCGTGGAGCGGGCGCGCGACTTGTTGAGCAACTCGTCGCTGCCATTGGGGGACATCGCGCTCGCGGTTGGCTTCAGCTCGCAGAGCCACTTCACCACGGTGTTCCGCCGGCTCACCGGACTGACTCCGGCCGTCATCCGCCGCGACCAGCGCTGAGGCAACCAGGTGCAAGGTGGGCCCCCGTTCGCACGCCCACATGGCACCGCCACACATACAGGATACACATTGACCTGATCGCTTGGAGGGATTGATCTCTCACTATGCATATGGGAACTCCATGGCTCGCAGGACTGATTCTCGTCGTGACGGCCTGCGCCACCCGTCCCGCGCTCGTCATTCCCTCTCCTTCCTCGCGCCCCGTCGTGCTGACGGATCCCGGTCCGCTCCTCACGCTGTTCCGCCTGGAGCCGGATGGGACCAGCGTTGAGTTCGGGCAGTTACCACCCGGGCCCGAAGGCTTCACCCCGCCTGACATGGGCAACTGGTACGCAGAACCATTGCGCCCCGTGCGTACCGAAGCGGAGGCTCGCGAGATCGCCGCCGTGTTGCGCGAGCATCGCGTGCCCGAATTGTCCTTTGGCGCTGTCGGCGTCCCAGCACCCGGGCTGCTCGCGGCCCTGCTCCAGGAGTCCAGTGTCGTCGCGCTACAGTTGTCTGGCACGGACTTCGGAAATGCGCACCTTGCCTCGCTGGAACACGCGACTCAGCTCGAGGCCCTGCACCTCGATGCCACCCGGGTCACCAACGCGGGGCTGGCTCCTCTCAAACGAATGCGACAGCTGGCTGTGCTGCGGCTGAACGAAACGCCTGTCTCGGACGAAGGCCTTGCATCGCTGTCGGAGCACACCACCCTGCGTCGAGTGGGCCTCGCTGGAACAGCCGTCACATCCCAGGGACTTGGATTCCTCGCGAGGCAACCGGGGCTGGAGGAACTGGACCTCTCCGATACCGCGGTGGACGACACCATCCTTGCGTTGCTTCCGGGCGCCCATTTGCACACGCTCAACCTCAGCGGCACGAAAGTCACGGACGCCGGGCTCCGCGGCCTCAACGACATGCCCTCCCTCAGGCGGCTGGGCCTTGCCCGCACCGCCGCCTCGGACACCAGCCTCGTGCACGTCGCGGAGCTGCGTGAACTGGAAGCCCTCCACCTGGGCAGCACGCAGGTGACGGACGCTGGGTTGCTCCACCTCGCGAACCTGCCCGCGCTTCGTGCGCTGGTTCTCAGCAAGGCGCGAATCCGAGGTGCGGGCCTTCGCCACCTCGCGGGCAGCTCTCGACTGGAGGCGCTCCACCTCGACGACACGCTCGTGGGCAACTCAGCGCTGTGCCATCTTCGAGGACTCAACGAATTGAGAGAGCTTGACCTCTCGCGCACGGCCGTAACGGGCACGGGACTTCAAGAGTTGAGCACCTTGGTGGCGCTCGAAGCGCTCTGGCTCACAGGGCTCGCGCTGACTGACGACTCCCTCATGGCACTCGCGCCCCTCAGCCAACTGACGAGGCTCGCGCTCAGCCACACGCCGATTGGGCTGGAGGCGCTGAACAACCTGGGGTCCCGCCCACGCTTGCGACATCTGGACTTGAGCAAGACAGGGTTCACTGACGAATGGGTGCCAGCCATACGGCAAGCCTTTCCCAGCCTCCATTCATTGAAAGCTGAACGCACGCTCCTGACAGACGTGGGGTTGGGCCAACTCGCCGGGCTGGCAGAGTTGGAGGCACTCCATGTCGCGGGAACGCTCGTCAATGGCTCCGGCCTCGCGAGCCTGCACACCCTGGCGCGGCTCACGACGCTCGACCTGGGCGCGACCTGGCTCGAAGTAAAGGGACAGCATGCGCTCCAGGGCTTCTCAAGGCTCGTCTGGCTGAGCCTTGCGGGCGGACACACCGGCGATGAAGCGCTCGGCCACCTCCCCCGCTCGCTCCGCACGCTCTACCTGACACGCACGAAGGTCACCGACGCCGGCCTGCCAGCGCTGCGCAAGCTGCCGCGTCTCAGGGAGCTCGACTTGAGAGGCACCGCGGTCTCCACGGAGGCCAGGGAGGCCCTGGCACGGGAGCGCGGCGTCCACCTCATCACCGGGCGGTGAGCCGCTCCCCAAGCCGCATGACCACCGCCGACGAGACGCGGCTCAACTGACCACGGGCAGCGGGAACCCGTCCGGCTTGCCCGTGGCCCCCGGCCTCACCACCCCCGCCGCGTCATTCATCCGGCCAGAGCGGAACGGCTCCAAATCCAGCGCCACGAACTTGAACCCCAGCGATAGGAACGCGGTGTTGATCCGCTGCCGCACGTCCGCCGCGAGGAAGCGCTCGTACTCCTCCGCCGCCACCTCCAGCCGCGCCACGTCCTGGTGGTACCGCACCCGGAACTGCCGGAAGCCCAGCTTGCGCAGCTCCGACTCCGCGGCGGCGATCTGCAGCAACCGGTCCCGCGTCACCGCCGTGCCATACGGAATCCGCGACGCCAGGCACGCCATCTGCGGCTTGTCCCACGTCGGCAGCCCGAGCGACTGGCTCCACGCGCGGATCTCCTCCTTCGTCAGCCCCGCCTGCGCCAGCGGTGACACCACCCGGTGCTCCTGCGCCGCCTTGTGGCCGGGCCGGTGGTCCTTGAAGTCGTCCGCGTTGAAGCCGTCCAGCACCACGGCCAGTCCCAGCGACTTCCGCTGCGCCTCGCAGATGTCATACAGCTCCGTCTTGCAGAAGTAGCAGCGGTTCGTCGGGTTGGCCGCGTACTCCGGATTCGCCAGCTCGTTGCTGCCCAGCACCACGTGCCGGGCGCCCAGCCGCTCCGCTAGCGCGCGCGCCTCGTCGGCCTCCTCCGGCGCCACGGACGCGGACAGCGCGGTGAGCGCGAGCGCCCGGTCGCCCAGCTCCTCCACCGCCACCTTCAGCACGAAGGTCGAATCCACGCCGCCAGAGAATGCCACCAGCGCGCTGCCATGGACCCGCAGCGCGGCGCGCATCGACTCCAGCTTGGGGCGCGAGGACTCACACAGGGACTGGATCCGCTCGGGGCTCAACATGAAGCTCTCCTAAAACCAAAGGGCCCCGGATTGCACGCGTCGTTGCGCGGCAACCTGGAGCCCTTCAGGAATGAAACCCAAGGCCCGGAAGCCCAGCCGCCTAGCGAGCCTTCCGCTTCGAGGCCTTCTTCGCCGCCGGCTTCGCCACCCGAGCCGCGCGCGTGGCCGGACGGGCCTTGGCGCCCTTGTCCGCCTTCGGCGCCTTCGCCGCGGGCTTGGACTCCTCGGCGCGGCGGGCCTTGGCGCCGCCCTTCTCCGCCTTCTCCGCCTTCTCACCCTTCGCCGGCAGCGGGTTGGCCTTCATCTTCTTGCCGGTGATGATCTTCAGCTCCTCGGTGGTCATGTAGCCGAGGTCCAGCAGCGACTGGAAGATCTTCGCCGCGCCGTCCTCCACCGACTCCACGTCGGAGTGGATGGTGACCTCCGGCGAGTTGGGCGGCTCGTACGGCTCGGTGATGCCGATGAAGTTGGGGATCTCCCCGTTGAGCGCCTTCTTGTAGCGGCCCGTGCTGTCGCGCTCGATGAGCTTCTCGGTCGGGCAGTCGACGTAGACCTCCATGTAGCGGCCAATGGTCCGGCGGTTCTCCTCGCGGCCCGGCTTGTAGGGGCTGACGCAGGGGACCAGCGCCGCCACGCCGTTGCGCGTCAGCAGGCTCGCCACGAAGCCCAGCCGCTTCACGACGGTCGTCCGGTCCTCCTTGCCATCCCCCAGCCCCGCCCAGAGCGCCTCGCCGAGTTCACCCTCGTCGAGGATCTCGACGTTGCGGCCCACCTGCCGCAAGCGCGCGGCGATGTAGGCGGCGGTGGTGCTCTTCCCGGTACCGGACATGCCGGTCAGCCAGAGGGTGAAACCAGTGTTGGAGGCCATATGGGTCGTCTACTCCCTGCGTCCGGAGCACTTCTTGCAAGCTCGTAGGGACGCCGCAGATCCAGAAGATGGACGCGGTTATAGACGAAAACCCGGCCACTTGACAATTCGCGCCCACCTTTCCGCAGGTGGGGGTGACGGGCATTCAAGTGCCTGCTCAGACAAGGCTTTTTCGATTCTGCAATGAACTTTTCAGGGCGTCCGTGACACGAAGTTTCCCGCACGCCACTCATACTCCGACACGTAGTGAACACAGCCGCGGTGTATGGATCCGATGAGATAGGAAACATCGGGGAGCAACGGACACCCGTCCGGAGCCGCCCGCAGCAGGTCCTCCTGGGAGAAGGTCGCCGGTGCATCCACATGCGAGTGGAACACGCACACCACTCGCTCTGACCGTGCATCCGCTTCGATGCAGACGGCCAGCCACTCCTCGGGCGCGAAGGCGTACGCCATCCGCGGGTTCCCGGCGGCGTTACGCAAGGGACGGATGCGCAGGGCCCCTGTCCCTTCCGCGCGGAGGATCACCCCACAGCCCTCGAGGGGATACGCGGCCTCCAGGTGCCGGCCGAGCTCGGTGAGGATGTGCCCGGGCCAGCGACTCACGGCGCGCCAGGCGCCTCACGGCCCACGCAGCGTGAGCACCTGCGCAGCGCCAACTCCTCCACGGTGCCGGGCGCCACCAGCCACCGGCCCCCCAACGCGGGCCCCAGGCCCAGCCGCAGCCGCTGGAACACGAGCGCCCCCAGCGCCCCCACGGCCACGCCCAGCGCGCCATCCGGGGGCGAGCCCAGGTGCCGCACCGTCTCACCGAAGCACCAGAGGCACCCCTCCGCGCTTCGGAAGACGACGGCGGCCCGCATGCCATCACCGCCCAGGGCCACCCAGGGCGCCTCGCCACTCCACGCCGCGGGCAGCTCCGCCACCAGTCCGCCCCCCTGCCCCACCGAGGCCGCGTCCGG
Source organism: Myxococcus sp. AM010 (assembly GCF_013372585.1). Taxonomy (NCBI): domain Bacteria; kingdom Pseudomonadati; phylum Myxococcota; class Myxococcia; order Myxococcales; family Myxococcaceae; genus Myxococcus; species Myxococcus sp. AM010. The sequence goes on along the minus strand of NZ_JABXEO010000008.1, from coordinate 69,243 downwards.
GTTCAGCGCGGGCACCTCGCGGGCCAGCGCCTCCGTCACGGGCAGGCCCACGTCGGAAGGCCCCATCAGGAAGCCCGGCGCCCAGGGCCCCAGCGTCAGCGAGCCCGCGCCCGTCACCGGCGTGCCACCTCCCGCCAGGTACGCCGCCGCCGTCAGCCCCGACGCGCCAATGCCATCCAACCGCGCCGAGCCCGCGAGCAGCGACGCCTGGCCACGCCCGCCCACCTCGCGCAGGAGGATCTGCCGGGAGTAGCGCAGGATCTGCTCTTCACGCAGCGCCACGGCCTTCAGCCTCCCGCCATGGCGGGGATGAGGATGATGCGGTCAGCGTCCTTCACCGGCGTGTCCAGCCCGCTCAGCGCGCGGATGTCCTCGTCGTTGAGGAACACATTCACGTAGCGCCGCACCGCGCCGCGCTCGTCAAACACCCGGCCGCCAATGCCCGGGTGGCGCGCGTCCAGGTTGTTCAGCACCTCGCGCACGGTGGCGCCGGGGGCGACGACTTCCGCCTGGTTGCCGGTGAAACCCCGCATGGGGGTGGGAATACGAAGGGTCGCCATGGCTCACTCACCTGCCCTGTTTGCGGAGCACCAGCCGGTGCGTCCCGTCCGGGAGCGCGTCCAGGGACACGACCTCGTGGCCCTCGTCGCGCGCGTTGCGAGGCACGTTCTTCAGCGGCTCGGTGCCCCGAAGCAGCACCTCCAGCAACGTGCCCGACTCCAGTGATTCCAACTTCAGCTTCGTCCGCACGTAGGTCATCGGACAGACCTCGCGGGTGATGTCCAGCGTCGCCGTCATGTCGCGCACGCCTCCGGAGACTCCGGGTACGCCGGGATGGCCGTGACGCGGCAGCCCTCGCAGTCCGGTGCCCGCGTCACGCGCGTCCTCCGCCCCAGCAGCGACACCGCATCCAGCACATGCAGCGTGGCCTCGCCCTGCCCACCCCGCGCGGCGCCCGACAGCAGCTCCAGCGCCAGCAGGGCCTGCACCGCGCCCACCAGCCCCGCCAGCGAGCCGAGCACCCCCGCCTGGGCACACGTGGGCACGGCGTCCGGCGGAGGCGGCGCTTCATAGAGGCAGCGCAGGCACGGCCCACCCGGGTCCACGCGCATCGCCTGTCCCTGCATGCGCAGCACCCCGCCATAGACGAGCGGCACGCCCGTCAGCACCGCCACGTCCGACAGGAAGAACTTGGTGGCCACGCCATCCGTGGCGTCGATGACGGCGTCGTGCGCACGGAAGAGCCCCTCCGCGTTGGTAGCGTCCACGCGCTCGGTCATGGCCTCCGTGCTCAGGCCAGGGAAGGCCCGCGCCAGGCCTGCCGTCGCGGACTCCGCCTTGTTCCGGCCCACGTCCTCGCCCCGGTGCCAGAGCTGGCGCGGCAGATTCGTCACGTCCACGCGGTCCGGATCCGCCAGCGTCAGGTGCCCGACACCGGCCTGGGCCAGCGCCAGTGACGCCGGACACCCGAGCCCGCCAGCCCCCACCAGCAGGACGCGCGCGCGCTCCAGCCGGGACGCATGGGGAACTCGGGGATGGTGGTCTGTACCGTGGCCATGCATCGGATGACTGCTCCACGCGGTCGGAAACGAATATGGTGTGACCGCCTGCGTACCACCCTGCAGAAGGACGCAGGTGCCTCTCCACCGTCCCGCGTCCGCGCGGCCCCCACCTGCCAGGACATATGAAAAACCTGACCGGCGTGCTCGTCTTTTCCGCTGTCCTCCTCCTGGCGCCTGGCTGCACCCGCAAGACGGGCGAGGCCCCGGGGCCCTCCGACGCCTCCGCCGCGACGGACGAAGCCGCGCGCACCGGCGCCAGCAAGGGGGCCCTGGGAGCGGAGGACGCAGGCACGGGCGGAACGGCGCGCGCGGCCCGGGAGGCCTGCGTGGACGCGTGGCTCCAGAAGCAGGGGCTGGACGCCTACGGCAACCCGCAGGGCACCATGTACGCGGGAGGCACGCCGCTCTTCGACGAGCGGACGGGCGAGCGGACGGACCGGCTGGAGTTCATCTTCAAGAGCAAGCCCGAGGCGCGCCAGGCGTGCGCGGGTGACGCCTCCGCGGAGTAACGCGGTGCTTCCGCCGGGCGCGGGGCCTGCTCCCTCGCCCTCCAGAAGGCGGGGCGGGCCACCTCTGGGATTCCCGCCCCCCCGGTTGCTCCCGTAGAGTGCCGGACGAATGGATTCCCAACTCGCATTGAGCGAGGAGACGCCTGCCAACGACCTGCGCGCCCGGGTGCGGAAGGTCCTGGAGCGCCGCAAGCTGACGGACAGCGTGTCGGCCGAGCAGGCGACCGCCTCGTGGGAGCAGGACCGCTTCGTGGCCCGGGCCCGCGCGCTCTTCTACGCGCGGATGATGTTCCTCACGCTGGGCCTGCTCATCCTCGCGGTGCCGGCCTGGAGCGGCTACTTCGGCCTCACCGGGCCCTTCGCCTTCGTGGGCTACTTCGCGATGCTGCTCTACAGCGTCGCCAACCTCCTGGTCATCGACCACCCGAAGGCCGGCCGCTGGGTGACGTACATCACCCTCTGCCTGGACGTGGCCATCAGCGTGGTGCTCATCGTCAAGCCGCACGTCGGCGGCGGACTCCAGAGCCCGCTGCTGGCCACGCAGCTGCTCTTCACCACGCTCTTCGCCATCCTCTACCCCAAGCCGCTGGCGATCCTCCCGCCGCTGCTGGCGCTGCCCATCACCACCCGGCTGGACCTGCTCCTCAACCGCTCCGTGACGGCGGTGGAGCTGCTGACGCTGCTCTGGTACCTGGCGCTCAACTTCATCATCGTCTACGTGCTCGTGTACCTGAACGAGCGCGAGGCCGCCGCGCACCGAGAGGTCGTGTCGCTCCAGGGAGACCTCAAGGAGCTGGCCGTGGTGGAGGAGCGCAACCGGCTGGCGCGGGAGATCCACGACGGCCTGGGCGCATCCCTGTCGTCGATGATCATCCAATCCGAGTACATCCTGAACCTGGCGCGCGAGGAGGGCCTGCGCGAGGAGATCCGCGAGCTGAAGCTCACCGCGGAGGAGTCCATCGAGGAGCTGCGGCGCAGCCTGCGGATGATGCGCGAGGACTTCGAGCTGGCGCAGGGCCTGGAGGACTACGCGAAGACGTTCCGCGAGCGCACCGGCCTGGACATCCGCTTCGAGCGCACCGGCCTGCAGCGCAAGCTGAACCCGGACGCGCAGTTGGCGCTGTTCCGCATCCTCCAGGAGTCGCTGTCCAACGCGGTGAAGCACGCGGAGGCCAAGGGCGTCCAGGTGCGGCTCGACTTCAGCGAGGACCGCGTCAACCTCGTCGTGCGCGACGACGGCAAGGGCTTTGACCCATCCCGGACGCCGCGCGGCCACTACGGCCTGTTGAACATGCGTGAGCGCGCCATGAAGCTCGGTGGCCAGCTCATCGTGGACTCGTCACCCGGCGCTGGCGCCCAGGTGGCATTCTCCCTCCCCTGTCGTCCGTCATGACCGGAGCTCCCGTGGACGCCCCGCAGCCTCCCGATTCGCCGCCCATCCGCGTCTTCGTGGTCGAGGATCAGACGAAGATCCTCAAGAACCAGCTCCGCCTCTTCGAAAGCCACCCGGAGATGGACATCATCGGCACCGCGCTCTCCGGTGAAGCCGCGCTGGAGGAGGTGCCCAGGCTGATGCCGGACGTGCTGCTGCTGGACCTGGGCCTGCCCCGCATGAGCGGCATCGACGTGACGCGCGAGGTGAAGGCGCGCTTCCCGCAGATTGAAATCCTCATCTTCACCATCTTCGACGAGGAGGACAAAGTGCTGGAGGCCGTGAAGGCGGGCGCCTCCGGCTACCTGCTCAAGGGCGCCCCGGTGGACAAGATCATCGAGGCCATCAAGGAGGTCCGCGCGGGCGGCACCGTCATCCAGCCCAACCTGGCCCGCCGGCTGCTCCGTCACTTCCGCGTGGAGCCCGACGCCAGCCCCGTCCCCTCGCCGCCCTCCACGCCGGCGCCGTCCGCCTACGACGCGGCCCAGGAGCCGCTGCTCAAGCCGCTGTCGGACCGCGAGCGCGAAATCCTCCAGCTCATCGCCAAGGGCGTGTCCAACAGCGAGGCGGCGCGCCTGCTCGACCTCAGCAAGGCCACCATCCGCACGCACCTGGAGCACATCTACCGGAAGCTGGAGGTCACCAACCGCGTGGAGGCCGTCACCGAGGGCATCCGCAAGGGCCTCATCTCCGTCTGAGCCGGCACACCCACGCTCAGCGCCTCGTGGAGACCGCCGCGCCCGGACGCTCCGCGGCGGCGGCCTCCATGACCAGGTCCGCGTACCGGTTGACCGGGTCGCCCGGCAGCGTGCCGTCCCGATAGTAGAAGGTGTAGCCGTCCCAGGCGTCCGGCCGGGCGTCGTTGGCGAACATCCACAGCGCCCCCGCGCCCACGCCTTCCTTCCGCATGCACTCCAGCCAGCCGCGATAGAGCGCGCGCCGCTGCGACACGTCGAACGCGCCTTCGTTGCGCAGCCCCAGCTCGCCCACGAACAAGGGCTTGCCCAGGCTCCGGGCGATGGCGGCGTGCTCACGAATCCACCGGGCGCCAGCCTCGGCCGTGTCGATGCCACCCAGGCCCCAGGACTCCGGATAGAAGTGCACCGACGCGAAGTCGATGTACGGGGACGCCGTGTTGCGCGTGAAGCTGGCCCCCGGCGTGCGGAGCACCGGCGAGCCGGACCGGGACCAGAAGCCGGCGTCGTACCCCTCGGGAGACGGCTCGAAGCCCTCCTCCCCCGTGCCCACCAGGTGACCGGGCGCGTGCGTTTTCACCTCCCGCGCCACGTCATCAATCCACGCGCGCAGCCGCGCCCCTTCCTTGTCCAGTCCCCGCCCTCGCGGCTCGTTGAGCAGCTCCCAGGCCAGGACGGCCGGGTGGTCGCCATAGCGGATGCCGTCCACCGTGTTCACCCGGTTGAGCAGCCGCGCCACGTGCGCCTTGAAGTGCGCCACCACCGCCGGGTCGGTGAAGAAGCGCGCGTCCCCCTCCACGGGCCGGGGGAGCCCCGCCCACTCCACGTACCGGCGCGCCCCTCCATACGCATCCCAGTAGTTCCCCAGCGTCAGCACCAGGCGGACGCCATGGAAGCGGGCGCGGGCGAGCACCCAGTCCAGGCCGACCAGGGCCACCTCGTCGTACTCCAGCGGCGCCACCTGGATGGCGGTGTCCCCCACCTTCGACAGCGCGTCGTTGTGTCCGTTGGTGCGCAGCGCCCGCACGCCCAGCGCGGCGGCCTTGGCCAGCACCTCTTCCAGCACCGGGGACTCGGTCGCCCCCCGCCGCGCGTCCCGGGTGGCCTCTTCCTGCAGGAAGTAGGCATTGAGGACCATGGCGCCGGACGGCAGCCGGTCCAGGTGCTGCGCCGGGCCGCCCGAGCAGCTCGCGGCCACCGCCTCCAGCATGACCGGGTCCCCCTCTCCGCAGGCCCCCAGCAGGAAGGCGACGGCCGCGGTGGCGGTGGAGGTCCGGGGAGGGAGGGGCATGCCTGCATGGTAACGACGCCACGCGCTCCACGCATCGGTCCCGAGGACTGGGTTAGGTTCGCCACCATGGAGCTCAGACTGGAAGGCGTGTCGAAGACGTACCCCAACGGCACCCGTGCGCTGCAGGGTGTCAACCTCACCATTCCGCGCGGAATGTTCGGGCTGCTCGGGCCCAACGGCGCCGGCAAGTCCACGCTGATGCGCAGCATCGCCACGCTGCAGGACGTGGATGCGGGCACCATGAGCTTCGACGGCATCGACCTGCGCCGGGACAAGGACCGGCTGCGGGAGGTGCTGGGCTACCTGCCGCAGGACTTCGGCGTGTATCCCAAGGTGACGGCCTGGGACATGCTGGACCACCTGGCGCAGCTCAAGGGCCTGGCCCAGCGCGGACCGCGCCATGACACGGTGAAGGCGCTCCTGCAGAAGACGAACCTCTGGGAGCACCGCGACCGGCGGCTCGGTGGCTTCTCCGGCGGCATGAAGCAGCGCTTCGGCATCGCCCAGGCGCTGCTCGGCAACCCCAGGCTGCTCATCGTGGACGAGCCCACCGCCGGGCTCGACCCCGCCGAGCGCTTCCGCTTCCACAACCTGCTGGCGGAGATCAGCACCGACGTGGTGGTGCTGCTGTCCACGCACATCGTCTCCGACGTGGCGGACCTCTGTCAGAACATGGCCATCCTCGCCCAGGGGAACGTCGTGGCCAGCGGCCACCCGCTGAAGCTGGTGGAGGCCCTGCGCCAGCGCGTGTGGAAGCGCTTCGTCACCCACCAGGAGGAGCTGGACGCGCTCATGAAGGACCTGGAGGTCATCGCCGTGCGGCGCGTGGCCGGACAGCGCCTGGTCCACGTCTACGCGGAGGCTCCGCCGGAGGGCTTCGAGCCGGCCGCCCCCGACCTGGAGGACGTCTACTTCCACGCGCTATCCCGGGCGTCCAAGCAGTCCTGAGGGCCCGCCATGTTCACCGCCCTCCTGACCTTCGAATTGCGGCGCCGGATGAAGATGATCTCCACCTGGGTCTACGCCCTGGTGCTGGCCGCCGCCGCCGCGCTGATGACGCTGGCGATTGGCGCCGTGTTCAAGGGCTTCTCCGTGGCGTCGGGCCCGGAGCTGGTCCGCGTCAACAGCCCCCACACGATCTTCAACTTCACCACCAGCCTGGCCTACTTCGGCCTCTTCATGGTGGCCGCCGTCTTCGGCCAGGCCGCCTACCAGGACTTCGGCCACAACACCTGGATGCTCATCTTCACGAAGAACGTGAAGAAGGGCCCGTACCTGCTCGGCCGGTTCCTGGGCGCGTACCTCTTCAGCGCGGCGCTGATGCTGGCCATCATCCCCGGGTTGCTGGTGGGCGCCGCGGGCGTGTGGCTGGTGGACTCCGAGCGGCTCACCTCGTTCCAGCTCACCTCGTACCTCTGGCCCTACGTCATCGGCGTGTGGCCCACGCTCTTCTTCGCTGGCGCCGTCTTCTTCTCGCTGGCCGCGCTGACGCGGCGCATGGCCCCCGTGTACGTGGGCGTCGTGGTGCTGGTGATGGGGTACCTGGTGCTCAGCGCCGCCATGTCCGACGTGCAGCACCAGGACCTGGCGTCCCTGCTGGACCCGTTCGGCTTCCTCACCTTCGAGAACGCGACCCGCTACTGGACCGCGGCCGAGCGCAACCGGGACCGCATCCCCTTCACCGGGCTGCTGCTCGCCAACCGGCTGCTGTGGAGCGCGGTGGGCGCCGCGATATTGGGGCTGGCCGTCCTGCGCTTCCGCACCACCGTGGAGGAGCAGCGGGGACGCGGCGCGCTCAAGGAGGCGGACGCCTCCGCCCCGGTCACCCTCCCCGCCACCGGGGCGGCGCCCACGACGGGCAGCTGGCTGCGCACGGCCGTCGCCACGTCCTGGCTGGCCTACCGCGACATCCTCCGCTCCCCGGTGTTCTGGTCCTTCGTCGTGGCGGGGCTCGCCATGGGCACCATGGGCATCGCCCTCTCGAAGCAGATGTTCGGCACCGCCACCTGGCCGGTGACGTGGCAGGTGCTGGAGACGGCCACGCGCACCTTCCAGCCCTTCCTGCTCATCACCATCACCTTCTATGCGGGTGAGCTGGTGTGGAAGGAGCGCGACGCGGGGCTGGCCGACATCGTGGACGCCACGCGCGTGCCGTCCTGGGTCACCTATGGCGCGAAGCTGGGGGCGCTGCTGCTGGTGGCCTTCTCCCTCAAGGTCGTGGCGCTGCTGTCCGCGCTGCTCTCCCAGGTGCTCCGCGGCTACTTCGACGTCGAGTGGAACCTCTACGCCACGCAGCTCTTCCTGCTGGACTTCCCGCATGACGCGCTGTTGTGCGTGCTGGCCTTCTTCGCGCAGGTCCTCATCCACCAGAAGTACCTGGCGTACCTGGTGATGGTGCTCTACTTCGTCCTCCAGGCCGCGCTGGGCCTGATGGGCGTGGAAGACGCCCTGGTCCGCTACGGCTCCGAGCCCACGCTCCGCTACTCCGACCTGAACCGCTTCGGCGGCAGCATCCCCGCGCTCGTGTGGCACCGCGTCTACTGGTACGGGCTGGCGGCGCTGCTCGTGGCGGCGGGTTACCTGCTCACCGTCCGGGGCCGGGAGGCGCGCTGGAAGCAGCGCTGGGCGGCGGCCAAGGCGCGGCGCACGGGCGCGTGGACCGTGGCCGCGGCGCTGTCGCTCTGCGTCTTCGTCGGGGCGGGCGCGTTCATCTACTACAACACCCACGTCCTCAACCCGTACGTCACTCGGAAGGACCGGGAGCGGCAGCAGGCCCGCTACGAAAAGGACTACGCGTCCTTCGCCGCCCTGCCCCACCCGCGCATCACCGCCGCGCAGGTCACCTTCCACATCCACCCGGAAGCGCTGCGCCTGGAGGCGCTGGGCAGCTACCGCATCCGCAACAAGACGGACGTACCCATCTCCAAGGTGATGCTCACCCTGCCGGACGACGCCCGGGTGCGCGGCCTGTCCCTGGCCGGCGTGACGAAGCCCGCGGTGCATGACGCCGAGCTCGGCATCTTCGTCTACGAGCTCCCCACGCCGCTGGCGCCCGGCGCCGACTCCGCCATCGTGTTCGACCTGGAGTTCGGCACGAAGGGCTTCAAGCACGGCGGGGCGCGCACGGACATCGTGGGCAACGGCACCTTCTTCAACAACATGAACCTGCCGGTGCTGGGCTACCAGAAGGACGCGGAGCTGGAGGACGACCGGGACCGCAAGGACTACGACTTGCCGCCTCGCGAGCGCCTGCCGGACCGCGACGATCCGAAGGCGAAGCAGGACAACTACATCCGTCAGGACTCGGACTTCATCGCCTTCGAGGCCACGGTGAGCACGGCGAAGGACCAGCTTGCCATTGCCCCGGGTTACCTGGAGAAGGAGTGGACCGAGGGCGACCGCCGCTTCTTCCGCTATCGGATGGACAAGCCCATCCTCAACTTCTTCTCCGTCCTGTCCGCGCGCTACGAGGTGATGCGCGACACGTGGCGCGACGTGAAGCTGGAGATCTACCACCACCCCACGCACACCTTCGCGCTGGACCGGATGATGCGCGGCATGAAGGACACGCTGGCGTACTGCAGCGAGAACTTCGGACCGTATCAGCACCGGCAGGCCCGCATCCTGGAGTTCCCCCGCTACGCGAGCTTCGCCCAGGCCTTCCCCAATACGATTCCGTATTCGGAGGCGCTGGGCTTCATCGCCCGCGTGGAGGACGGACGCGCCGACGACGTGGACTACCCGTACTACGTCACCGCGCATGAGATCGCCCACCAGTGGTGGGCGCACCAGGTGGTGGGCGCGCGCGCGCAGGGCGCCACGATGACGTCGGAGACGATGTCGCAGTACGCCGCGCTGATGGTGATGAAGCACCGCTTCGGGCCGAAGAAGATGAAGCGCTTCCTCAAGTTCGAGCTGGACCGCTACCTCGCTGGCCGCGCGTTCGAGTCGAAGAAGGAGGTGCCGCTGGCCCGGGTGGAACAGCAGGCGTACATCCACTACCAGAAGGGCAGCCTCGTCATGTACGCGCTGCAGGACTTCATCGGAGAGGAGCGGGTGAACCGCGCCCTGCGCCGCTATGTGGAGAAGGTCCGCTTCCAGGGCCCGCCGTACACCGGCTCCACGGAGCTGCTGGGCTTCCTCCGGGAAGAGACGCCGCCGGAGTACCAGTACCTCATCGAGGACCTGTTCGAGACCATCACCCTCTACGACAACCGCGCCGTCTCCGCGCGGGCGCGGCAGAACGACCAGGGCACCTGGGATGTCACCCTCAAGGTGCTGGCGAAGAAGTTCCGCGCCGACGAGCAGGGGGAACAGACGGAGGTGGACTTCAACGACTGGATGGACGTGGGCGCGCTCGACGAGCGCGGCGAGGCCATCTTCCTGGAGAAGCGCCGGGTGACGAAGGGCGAATCGGAGCTCACCTTCACCGTCCCCGTGAAGCCCGTCCAGGTGGGCATTGATCCGCTCAACGTGCTCATCGACCGTACGTCCACCGACAACGTGACGGAGCCCACCGTGGTGTCCGCGGTGGCGCTGGGGGGCCCGTCCTCACCCTGACGGGTCAGCTCCAGCGGATGCGCAGGTCGAAGCCGTCGGGCGGCTCGTAGCGCTCCACGTTCACCTGGGGCTCGGTGGCGCCGGCCTGCCGCAGCGCACCTTCACAGGTGCCCGCGGCGGCCTCCGCCGGGAAGGGGTAGCTCCGGAAGCGGACGCGCCAGTCCGCCGGGCCCAGTGACTCCACCTGGATGTCCACCGGGGAGAAGACGGAGCTGAAGCTCAGCGACACGCGCTTCATGGCGCGCTCGGGCCCGGCCACCTTGAGGGCCATGCCCACCACCTTGCCCACCAGGGTGTCGAAGTAGCTGCGCACCAGCTCCCGCCCCAGCGTCCGGTAGGCCGCCTTGCGGTCCAGGCCCGCGTAGCGGTGACGCACCGTCGCCTCCTGACACCCCGCGAACACGGCCGCGGGATAGGTGGCCCGGGGCTTGTCCATGTCGAAGCCCGCGGCCAGGAACTCCGCCTGGAGCTTCGCGTCGGGCCGGGCCAGGCGGACCAGGGATTCAAACAACGTTGATTGAACAGTGACTTCGGATGGCATCGGTGGCGCGGCACCCTAGGGGAGTCAAGGGGCTCGGGGAAGCGGAGGCACTGGCGGTGTTTGACTCGCCAACGTCCGGGCTCAGTCGCCGCGGAGGCCGCCGTGGTCCGGAAGCTGGAGCCGGACGTACTCCCGAGGCGTCAGCCTGGTGAACTGACGGAAGTCGCGGTTGAAGTGCGCCTGGTCGTAGTAGCCGTGCGCCAGCGCCAGCTCGGCCCAGGTGCCCGTCACGCCGCCCGCCTTCAGCCGCTGGATGACCTGGTCGAAGCGAAGCAGCCGGGCCAGCAGCTTGGGCGGCATCCCCAACTCCTCGTTGAAGCGGGTGATGAGGTGCTTCTGGCTGTAGCCCAGCTCGCCGGCCAGCCCGCCAATCTCCACCCCACCCCCGCTCGCGACCAGCCGCTCCCAGGCCCAAGGGACACATGCCGCGATGGCGCGCGCTTCGTGGATGCGCTTCAGCAGGAACTGGTCGAGCAACGCGAAGCGGGCCGCCCAGCCTGGCGACTCCTGGAGCTGCTCCGCCAGCAGCGAGGCCTGGGCGCCCAGGACGTCGCGCAGCCCCACCACCCGCCGCGCCAGGACGCGCAGGGGCATCCCGAAGAACAGCCGCGCCCCCATGGGCGTGAAATTGACCTGGAGGCCGCGCATCGCGCCCGGCGTCTCAGTGAGTGAGAACGAGTCATCCAACCCGGCGACGAAGCCATCCGTGTGGCGCGCGGCGACACAGGCGTCTCGCGGGTCGAGAATCCGGAGCCACGGCCCGAAGTCGATGATGAGCACCACCTGCGGAGACGGCAGCTCGCGGCGGCGCATGGGGACCGGCGTCCGCTCGTCGTAGCCCCAATAGGACCCCGCCACCATCCCACGGAGCCGGGCGTCCGGCGCGCCCTCCACCATCTCCCAGCGGCCGAATTCCGATTCATGCCGGAAGACGCGAACCGAAGAAGGGGCAAGGGACACGACGAAGCCTCACAGGTGTCAGACAGGGCTGAGAGGATGTCCCTGGGCGCCAATGCCAGAGGGGGAGCCCCACACGACATCCGTATCAAGAATGGGGTGAAGGAACCCGGCGTCGACCGTTTTCTCACGGATCTGAAACGTCGTGTCTCAGAGGGCACGCGGCTGTGACACAAACTGTAACCCATTCATACACAATCACTCTCAAGAGTTGAGAATATAACCTTGACTTTACGGATAATCCGTTACTGGTGTAGGTTTTGGATATGAGCGCAGCGTCCAATATTGAACAAGACCCCATCGCAATCATTGGCATCGGCTGCCGCTTTCCAGGGGGCGCCAGGTCACCACGCCACCTCTGGGAGCTGCTCACGCAGGGCCGCTGCGCCATCGTGGAAGTCCCGAAGGAGCGCTGGGACCACCGCCGGTACTACGACCCGGACCCGGACAAGCCCGGCAAGACGTACGTGCGGGCGGGCGGCTTCCTGCAGGAGGCCATCGACACGTTCGACGCGGCCTTCTTCTCCATTTCGCCCCGTGAGGCGGCGACGCTCGATCCACAGCAGCGGCTGCTCGCGGAGGTGGCGTGGGAGAGCCTGGAGGACGCGGGCCTTCCGGCGGACAAGCTCGCGGGCAGCCCCACGGGGGTCTACGTCGGCGGGTTCATGCTCGACAGCATGCTCACGCACATGGGACCGATGAACCGCGAGCTCATCGGACCGCACACGGCGGTGGGCTCCACGATGACGGTGCTCTCCAACCGCCTGTCGTACATGTTCGACTTCCAGGGGCCGAGCATCTCCCTGGACACGGCGTGCTCCTCGTCCATGGTCGCCGTCCACCTGGCGTGCCAGGACCTGCGGAGCGGCACCACGTCGCTGGCGCTGGCGGGTGGCGTCAACGTCATGTTCCGGCCCGAAATCTTCGTGGCCATGAGCAAGGGCAAGTTCCTGTCGGCGGACGGGCACTCCAAGAGCTTCGATACGCGCGCGGACGGCTACGGCCGCGGCGAGGGCGCCGGCATCGTGGTGCTCAAGCGGCTCTCCGACGCGGTCCGGGACCAGGACCGCGTCTACGCCGTCATTCGAGGGACGGGCGTCAACCAGGACGGCCACAGCGAGTCCATGACGGCGCCGAGCTCCCGCGCGCAGGAAGCGCTGATTCGCCGCGTCTGCGCCAGCGCCGCGCTGGACCCCACTGAGCTCCATGCCTTCGAAGCCCATGGCACGGGCACCGCCGTGGGAGACCCGGCGGAGCTGGGGGGCCTGGGCGCCGTCTCCAAGCGCGAGGACGGCCAGGGCCCCTGGGTCGGCTCGCTCAAGGCCAACATCGGGCACCTGGAGGCCGCGGCCGGCGTCGCCGGGCTCATCAAGGCGAGCCTGTGCCTGCAGCACCGGCAGCTGCCCCCGCAGGCCAACCTGCGCGACCTCAACCCCGCCATCCCCTTCGACACGCTGGGCATCCGCATCCCGCGCGCGCTCGAAACGCTCGCGCCCCGGAAGGACGAGCCGCTGCGGATGGGCGTCAACTCCTTCGGCTATGGCGGCACCAACGCCCACTGCGTCATCGAGCAGGCCCCGCCCGCCGAGTCGCGGGCCCGCGCCGACGGCCCCCCGGCGCCGCTGCTGCTGCCCCTCTCCGCCCGCGGCCCCGAGGCCCTGCGCGCCCTGGCCCAGTCCTACGCGGAGCTGCTCGCCGCTCCGTCGTCTGCCTCGCTGTCGGACATTTGCTTCTCCGCGGCCACGCGCCGCGGCCACCATGAGCACCGGCTGGCGCTGCTGGCCACGGAGGACGTGGCCGACCTGACGGCGCGGCTGACGTCCTTCGCGTCGGGCAACCCCGCCGAGCTGGGCGCTTCCGGCCGGACGCTCCAGGCCGCGGATGCCCGGCCCGTCTTCGTTTTCACCGGCATGGGGCCCCAGTGGTGGGCCATGGGCCGGGAGCTCTACGCGCAGGACGCGCTGTTCCGCGCCACCCTGGACCGCTGCGACGCCCTCTTCCAGCGGCTGGCGGGTTGGTCGCTGCTGGAGCAGATGCTCGCGGACGAGCAGTCCTCCAACATGGCGCGGACGGACATCGCGCAGCCCGCGAACACGTTCCTCCAGCTTGGCTTGCTGGAGATGTGGCGGCGCGCGGGGGTCACCCCCGCGGCGGTGATTGGCCACAGCGCGGGTGAGGTCGCGTCAGCCTATGCCGCCGGCCGCTTCACGCTGGAGCAGGCCATGCTCGTCATCTACGAGCGCAGCCGCATCCAGGCCAAGGCCGCGGGTCAGGGCAAGATGGCCGCCGTGGGGCTCTCCGAGGAAGGCGCGCGCGCCGCCATCCGGGGGCGTGAGGACCTGGTGTCCATCGCCGCCATCAACGGCCCCAACGCGGTGACCCTGTCGGGTGACGCGAAGGCCATCGAGGAGATCGCCGCGGAGCTGGAGGCGCGCGGCGTGTTCCAGCGCATCCTGAAGGTCGAGGTGCCGTACCACAGCCCCGCCATGGAGGGCCTGAAGCCGGAGCTGCGCCGCTGCCTGGCTTCACTCCAGCCTTCCGCCGGGCACCTGCCCACCTACTCCACCGTCACGGGCGGGCGCGTCGAGGGCATCGCCTACGATGCGGAGTACTGGTGCGACAACATCCGCGAGCCCACGCTCTTCGCGAAGGCCGCGGGGCAGATGCTGAAGGACGGCTACCGGCTCTTCATCGAGCTGGGGCCCCACCCCGTGCTGCTGGCGTCCATCAAGGAGTGCTGCGCGGAGGCCCGCGTCGAGGGCCGCGTCCTCACCTCCCTCCGGCGGCAGGAGCCCGAGCACAAGACGTTCACCAAGGCCCTGGCGGAGCTCTACGTCGCGGGCATCCCCATCGACTGGAGCGGCCTCTACCCGCGAGGCTCGCGCTACACCTCGCTCCCCACCTACCCCTGGCAGCGTGAGAAGCACTGGCACGAGTCAGAGGAGGCCCTCACGGACCGCCGGGGCTCGGACGAGCATTCGCTGCTCGGTCCCCGCGTCTCCGCGCCGCTGCCCTCCTGGGAGCGCGGGCTGAACGCGCGCTTCCTGCCGTGCCTCCAGGACCACCGCGTCCGGGGCTCGCTCGTCGTCCCTGGCGCCACCTACGTCGAGCTGGCGCTCGCCGTTCGTCACGCCATGGGCCTCTCCGCGCCGCATGCACTGGAAGAGGTGCGGTTCGAGAACGCGCTCGTCGTCACGGGCCATGACGAGCCCGTCGTCCGGACCACGTACGACGAGGCGGCTCAGACGGTGACCATCTACAGCCGGCCGCGCGACAACCGCACGGCGTGGACCCGCCACGCCACGGCGCGCATCCGCCGGAATGTCGACACGCCGCCGGAGACGCAGGCCCGCGTGAGCGAGCTCGGCATCCACGCCGAGGCGCCGCTCGACACCGAGGCGCTGTACCGGATGCTGGCGACGCGCGGGCTCGAGTACGGCCCCAGCCTGCGCGGCATCCGCACGCTGCGCCGCAACGAGCAGGAGCTGCTGGCCGAGATTGTCCTCCCCGACGCGGAGGTGGCCCGCGTCACCGCCGATTCGCGGATGCTGCTCGACCCCGTGTGGTTGGACCCGTGCCTCCAGGCCATGGTGTCCTGGCTCCCCGAGGACGACGCGCGGCTCTACCTGCCCATGGGCTGCCGGAGCATCCAGCTCTCCGCCCCGCCCGCGCCCCACGCGCCGCTGTGGTGCCATGCCCGGATTCGCGCGCGCACCGCCCACACGCTGGAGTGCGACATCACGCTGCTGGACGGCGAGGGCCGCGTGGCCGCGAGGCTGACGGGCGTCGAGTGCGCCGCGCTCGCGGACCGCGAGGAGTCCGTGCCCAGGCCGGCGTTCTACGACTGGATGTACACGCACGCCTTCGAGGCCACCGCCGAGGAGCTGCCCGCGAAGAGCCAGGGCACCTGGCTCGTCTTCGCCGACCAGGGCGGAATCGGTGCCGAGCTGACGCGTGAGCTCGAGCGGACCGGCATCCAGGACCTGGTCCTGGTGACGCGCGGCGAGACGTTCGTCCGCGAGTCGAACCACCGCTTCCAGATTCGTCCCGGAAACGCGGAGGACGTCCGTGCCGTCGTGGAGGCCGTGGGCCGTGTCCGCATCCAGCACGTTGCCTACCTCGCCGGCCTGGACGCGCAGCCGGGGGTTGAGTCGAACGACGTCCAGGCGCTGCTCGACGTGGTGCTGGCCCTGGCGCCGGGCGATGGCGCGTCGCTGCGAATCGTCACCCGCGACGCACAGCGCGCGGCCCCGGGCGACGCGCCAAGCGCGCTGTCCGCCACGCCGCTGATTGGCTTCGCGCGCGTCGTCCCCGCGGAGTTCCCGCACCTGCGGACCCGCTCCATCGACCTGCCGAAGGGCGCCTCGGCGTCGCAGTCGGAGCTGATCGAACGGCTCGCGAGCGAGCTGCTCGCGGAGACGCAGGAGGAGGAGGTCGCGCTGCGCGACTCCCGCCGCTTCGTCCGCCGCCTCAGCGCGAAGCCCCTGCCGGAGTGGGAGGCCCAGACGAAGGGGACGCCCGCGCCGGCTGGGGTGGAGCAGGTGTTCGAGATCGCCCTCGACGGCGCCGAGCGCCGGCCTCGACGTGCCACGCGCAAGCAGCCCGCGCGCGGAGAGGTCGAAATCAAGGTCACCCACGTGACGCTGACCCGCGCCGCGGCCGTGCAGGGCCGGCGCGCGTCCGACACGCACTGGCCGCTGGAGGTGGGCGGTGTCGTCGTGGCGGTGGGCGAGGCCACGCAGGGCTTCACGGCCGGCCAGGTGGTGCAGGCGCTGGTCGCGCAAGAAGCGCCCGTTGTCGGGACGCACGTGGTGCTGCGCCTGGACCGGGACTTCGTCAGCGCCGGCGCGTCTCAGGGCCGGCTGCTGCCCTTCCTCGGCGCGGAGTACGCGCTCCATGTGCATGGTCACCTCCAGCCCTCCGAGCGGCTCCTCGTCATCGGGGACGCTGGTGGCGTGGGGACCGCCGTGGTCGAACTCGGCCGCGCGGCGGGAGCCCGGACGGCCATCATCCTGGACGCCGGCACGCACCAGGTGCCGGACGGTGTCCGCGTCTTCGACCGGCGCTCCCCTTCCCTCCCGGAAGACCTCCTGAAGTGGACGGACGGCGCGGGCGTGGACCTGCTGGTGAACGCGTCCTGCGACGCGGAGCCCACCCTCACCAGTGTGCTCGGGGCCTTCGGGCGCTTCGTCGACGCGGGCCCGCTCGCTCCAGCGGAGGGCCTGTTCGCCACCGCCTGGCCTCGTGGCGCGGCCTGCGCACGCGTGGACGTCGCGGCCATGCTGCGCCAGCGCCCCCAGGACGCCGCCGCGCGGCTCCAGTCCGTCCTCGGCCGGTACCCGACGCTGCCGGCGCTGCCGTCCGAGGCCTGGCCCGTCGCCCGCGCGGGAGAGGCACCGGCCTGGCTGGCGGAGCATTCGCGAGACCAGGGCCTGGCCCGGCTCACGCTGACGTTCACCGACGGTGAGCCGCTCGCGCTCGCTCCGGCGGCGGACGAGCCGCTCTTCGAGGCGAACGCCACGTACCTCGTCACCGGAGGCTTCGGCGGGTTCGGCCTCGCGCTCGCCCGCTGGATGGTCGCGGAGGGTGCGCGCCACCTGGTGCTCACCGGCCGCAAGGGCGCCTCCACGCCGGAAGCCAGGGCGCTGGTCCAGGAGCTTGAGGCGGCTGGCGCGCGCGTCACCGCGGCCGCCGCGGACGTCAGCAGCATGGACGACATGCGGGCGCTGCTTGCGCGCATCGACGCCACGCACCCGCCGCTCAAGGGCGTGCTGCACACGGCGGCCGTGCTGGACGACGCGCCGATGCCCGACCTGAACCTCGAGCGCATCCAGCGCGTCATGGCGCCCAAGGCGGGCGGCGCGTGGATTCTTCACGAGCTGACGCAGGACCGGCCGCTGGACCTCTTCGTCCTGTTCTCGTCCGTCGCCGCGCTGATTGGCAACCCGCGGCAGGGCAACTACGTCGCGGCGAACAGCTTCCTCGACGCGCTCGCGGAGCACCGGACCGCGCGGGGGCTTGCGGCCATCAGCATCCAATGGGGCGTGCTGGGTGAGTTCGGCATGGCCCAGGACGAAGCGGTGCGGACGTACCTCGAATCGCTCGGCCTCAACCCGATGGCGCCCGCCGCCGTGTTGACCGCGCTCAAGCGGGTGCTGCGCCTGCGCACGCCGCAGCTGGGCCTCTTCGACGTGCAGTGGTCCAAGCTGGGCCGCGCCGCCCCGCACCTGGGCAAGTCCGCCAGGACGTCACACCTGCTGGGCAGTACCCAGGGCGGTGCCCAGAGCGAGGCGGAGCAGCTCCGTGGCCACCTGTCGGGCCTGGCCCCGGATGAACGGCAGCCGGAGCTGCAGAAGTTCCTCATCGAGCGGCTCGCCGCCATCCTCCAGATTCCCATGGAGCGGGTGGAACCACAGAAGCCGTTGTCGCTGCTGGGCGTGGACTCGCTCCTGTCGATGCAGGTCCAGCGGACCATCCGCGAGGCGCTCGGCATCGAGGTTCCCGCGCTGGAGCTGCTGCGCGCGGGGAGCCTGGTGGAGGTCGCCGCCAACCTGTCGTCGAAGTTCGACGGGCCCGGTGCCGCCGCCGCGGCGCCCCCGCCGGAACCGGTGACGGAGGAAGCCGAAATCGAGCAGCAGGTGAACAGCATGTCGGAGAGCGAGCTGGACACGATCCTCCAGGCGATGCTCGCCGCGCAGACGGCGCAGGAGAGGGAGACGGCATGAGCACCCCGGCTGACAACATGAAGGGCCTCTCGCTCGAGGCGAAGCGCAAGCTGCTCGCCGAGCTCATGGCGAAGTCCGGGAAGGCGGCTCCCCGCCTCTCCCCGCTCGCGTCCGGACAGAAGGCGCTGTGGCTCCTGCACCAGCAGGACCCGGAGAGCGCGGCCTACAACACGCCCTTCGCGCTGCGCATCCGCTCGCGAATCGACGTGGCCTCGCTCAAGCGCGCGTTCGGAATGCTGGCCGAGCGCCACGCGTCCCTGCGCACCACGTTCTCGTCCACCGCGGAAGGCCAGCTCGTCCAGACGTGCCACCCGGCGCTCGAGCCGAGCTTCACCCATGTAGACGCGCAAGGCTGGAGCCCCGAGCAGCTCCAGGCCGAGGTGGCCCGCGCCTACCGTCAGCCGTTCTCCCTGGAGCGGGGCCCGCTGCTCCGTTGCAACCTCTTCTCCCTGGGTGCCGAGGACCACGTCCTCCTGATGACCGTCCACCACATCGTCTACGACGGGTGGTCCGCGGGCATCCTCCAGCAGGAGTTCAACCAGCTCTATCAGGCCATCGCGCGCGGCGAGCAGCCGTCCCTGCCGCCCGTCTCGGGCAGCTACGCCGCCTTCGTCGCGCAGCAGGCGGAGACGGTGTCGGGTGCCGCGGGGCGCGCCCATTGGGACTACTGGCAGAGGAAGCTCGCCGGTGAGCTTCCCATCCTGGCGCTGCCCGCCGACCGGAGCCGGGCCGCGATCGCCGCGAACCGGAGCGGCGCGAGCCCCTTCCGCCTCTCCGCGGAGCTGACGGCCCGCATCAAGGCGCTCGCGCAGAGCGCCGAGGCCACGCCCTTCGTCGTGCTCGTGTCCGCCTATGCCGCCCTGCTGGGGCGCCTGGCGCGGCAGGAGGACATCTTGATTGGCTCGCCCACGGCGGGCCGGCCCGGCTCGGCCTTCCACGACGTGGTGGGCTACTTCGCCAACGCGGTGGCGCTGCGCGCGGACCTCTCCGGTGCGCCCTCCACCCGGACGTTGCTGGGCCGGATGCGCACCGTCGTCCATGAGGCGCTCGCCCACCAGGACCTCCCCTTCGCGTCGCTCGTGGAGCGGCTGGGCATCGAGCGCCGTCCGGGCGTGTCTCCCCTCTTCCAAGCGTCCATCGTCCACCACGCGTCGCGCGAGGGCGGCGGCGGTATGGCGCTGTGGGCCTCGCCTGACGAGGACGCCCGCGTCTATTGGGGCAACCTGGAGCTGGAGCCCTTCCCCATCAGCGATCAGGAATCGCAGTTCGACCTCACGCTGGAGCTGTGGGAGACGCGGGGCGCCTTCTCCGGCGTGCTGCGCTTCAACCGCGCCCTCTTCAACGACGACACCGTCGCCCTGTGGCGCGGCTACTTCGAGAAGCTGGTCGAGGAGATGGTCCGCGCGCCGGACGCGCCAGTCGCCCGGCTGTCCCTGGCGGTCAAGGCCCCGGCCCCCGTATACGAGGCTCGCGTTGAAAGCGCCCCGGCCGTCACCGCCGCGCGGACGCTCGCGGGTTGGTTCGAGGCCCAGGCCGAGCGCAGCCCGAACGCCACCGCGCTGACGTTCGGCGAGACGCACCTCAGCTACGCCGAGCTCAACGCCCGGGCGAACGTCCTGGCGCACGCGCTGCGCGACCACGGCGTGGGCCCCGAGTCCCTGGTGGGCATCTGCGTCGATCGCGGCGCGGAGCTGGTCGTCTCCATTCTTGGCGTGCTCAAGGCCGGCGGCGCCTATGTGCCGCTGGACCCCGCCAGCCCGAAGGACCGGCTCGCGTTGATTCTGGAGGACGCGGAGGTCGCAGCGCTGGTGACCGAGTCCAGCCGCACCGGTGACCTCCCCACGCAGCGTGTGTCCACCGTCTTCGTGGACGCGCTCGACTGGCAGGGCGGCCGGCGTGCGCCGAACCCCGAGCCGGCCATCACGCCGGAGAGCGCCGCCTACGTCATCTACACGTCCGGTTCGACGGGGCGCCCCAAGGGCGTCATCGTCACCCACGCCAACGCCACCCGCTTGTTCACCACGTCGGAGCCGCTCTATGGCTTCGGGCCGGATGACGTCTGGACGCTGTTCCACTCCGCGGCGTTCGACTTCTCCGTCTGGGAGCTGTGGGGGCCGCTGCTGTACGGCGGGCGCCTGGTCGTCGTGCCCCACTGGATGACGCGCGCGCCCGAGGCCTTCGGTGAGCTGATTGCGCGTGAAGGCGTGACGGTCCTCAACCAGACGCCGTCCGCGTTCCGTGCGCTGACGCGCGCGCCGTCCATCGCGGATGGCAAGGGCGGCCGAAGCCTCAAGTGGATCATCTTCGGCGGCGAGGCGCTGGACGCTGCGACCGTCCGCCCATGGTTCGACCGGTATGGCGACGCCGACACGCAGCTCATCAACATGTACGGCATCACCGAGACCACGGTGCATGTCACGTACTACCGGGTGACCGAGGCCGACCTCACCTCCGCCGCGAGCCCCATCGGGCGCCCGCTCCCGGACCTCGAGCTGCACCTGCTCGACGAGCACGGTCAGCCCGTGCCGGCTGGCGTCCCGGGAGAGATGTACGTCGGCGGCGCTGGCGTCGCGCGCGGCTACCTGAAGCGTCCCGAGCTCACCGCGCAGCGCTTCATCGAAGACCCGTCCTCGCCGGGCAAGCGGCTCTACCGCTCGGGCGACCTCGCCATCCGCCTCCCGGATGGCGGCTTCACGTACCTGGGGCGCATCGACGACCAGGTGAAGATTCGCGGGTTCCGCATCGAGCTGGGTGAAATCCAGTCGGTGCTCGCCACGCACCCGGCGGTCGCGGATGCCTACGTCACCACGCATGAGCGCAGCGCGGACGACCGGCGCATCGCCGCCTACGTCGTGCCCAGGGAGAACGCCGCTCAGACGCTCCTGTCCTCGGATGCGGACGGCGGCGTCGGTGACACGCACGTGGGCGAGTGGAAGGCGCTCTACGACGACCTCTATGCGCGCTCGGCCAGCGAGCCGCAGCTGGACCCCCGCTTCAACATCGCGGGCTGGGACAGCAGCTACACTGGCGCGCCGCTCAGCGCGGAGGCGATGAAGGAGTGGGTCGACCACACGGTCCACCAGCTTCTCGTGCGGGCGCCCCGCCGCGTGTTCGAGATTGGCTGCGGCACGGGGCTGCTCCTCACGCGGATCGCGCCGTCCACGGAGGCGTACTGGGCCACCGACGTCTCGGGGGTCGTCGTCGACATGCTCCGGGGCGTCACGGCGAAGTCGGCCGGGCTGGAGCACGCGAAGCTCTTCCACTGCGCGGCGGACCAACTGGACAGCATCGACTTCGGCGACATGCGCTTCGACGCGGTGATGCTGAACTCGGTGGTCCAGTACTTCCCGAGCGCGGAGTACCTCGCCCAGGCCCTGGAGAAGGCCGCACAGCGGCTGGACACGGGCGGCGTCATCTTCGTCGGTGACGTGCGGAACTTCCGCCTGCTCGAGGCGTTCCACGCGTCCATCGTCCTGGCGCAGGCGTCTGGCACGCTCGAACCGCAGGTGCTCAAGGACCGCGTGGCGCAGCGCATGGCGGCGGAAGAGGAGCTGGTGCTCGCCCCGGACTTCTTCTGGGCCCTGAAGCAGCGCATCCCCCGCCTCACCCACGTGGAGATTCGCCCGAAGCGGGGCGCGTGCCTGAACGAGCTGACGCGCTTCCGCTACGACGTGCTCATCCACCTGGACACCCCGCCGAGCGCCGCAGCCGACGTGGCCTGGGGCCCGGGCAACGTGAGCCTGCCCGAGCTCCGCGCCCGGCTGGCCCAGGACGGCACGCGACGCGTCGGCCTGCGCGGCATCCGGAACGCGCGCGTCGAGGCTTCCTTGGACGCGCTGGCGAGCGTGACGGATGGAGCGTCCGCGCGGCCCGGTTCCTTCGAGAAGCTCCGCCGGCGTGTGCTGGACCGCGATGCCACGACGCCCGCGAGCGACCCGGAGCCTGGCATCGACCCCGAGTCACTCCACCAGCTCGCGGAGGCCCTGTCCCTCGACGTCGCCCTGGACTGGTCGCGCGGCGGCGTGGACGGTTCCTTCGACGCGGTCTTCACCCCGGCCGCGAAGGCGACGCGGGGGCCCGTGGCCCTCTTCGGAAGCGCACCGGAAGTCGTCGCGGGGGCGCGCCGCGCCAATGACCCGCTCCGGAGCCGGGTGGACCGCCGCCTGGAGAGCGAGCTGCGCAAGCGGACGCAAGCGCATCTCCCCGAGTACATGGTGCCCGCGAGCATCATGGTCGTCGACCGGATTCCGCTGACCGAAAACGGCAAGGTCGACCGGCGCGCCCTGCCCCTCCCGTCCGTCTCACAGGGACTGGAGACGGCCTATGTCGAGCCGCGCGACGGCGAGGAGGAGATCCTGGCCAGCATCTTCGCCGAGCTGCTCGGCGCGGAGCGTGTGGGCGTACATGACAGCTTCTTCGACCTCGGCGGCCATTCGCTGCTGGCCACGCAGGTCGTGTCCCGCATTCGCGCCGTGCTGGGGGTGGAGGTTCCCCTGCGCACGTTCTTCGCGGGTCCCACCGTCGCGGGGCTCGTGGCGGCCGTCCAACAGCAGCGCCAGCGTCCCGGAGCGGCCGCGGTCGACTTCACCGGACCCATGGAGCGCCCGGAGCGCATCCCGCTGTCCTCCTCCCAGGAGCGGCTGTGGATCGTGGACCGCATCGAGGAGACGCGGGCTCCCATCTACGTCATCCCGCTGGTGCTCCGGCTCCGCGGACCCCTCCACCACGAGGCCCTGCGGCAGAGCCTGGACGCCATCGTCCAGCGGCACGAGGTGCTCCGCACCTGCTTCCCGGCGGAGGGCGCGCAGCCCTTCCAGGCCATCTCCACGAACGTCACGGTCGAGCTTCCGCCTGCTGAGGAGCTGGTCCGCCCGGCCGGAGCCTCGGAGGCGGAGCTGCTCAAGCTCATCCAGGTCCAGGCGGGCCTGGAGGTCTCCCGGCCGTTCGACCTCGAGCGAGGTCCGCTGCTCCGGATGCGCCTCTTCCGCATCTCGGAGGTGGAACATGTGCTGGTCCTGACCATGCACCACGTCGTCTCCGACGGCTGGTCCGTGGGCATCCTCGCGCGTGAGCTCGCGGCCGGTTACAACGCGCTGCGCTCGCAGCGTGAGCTGGCCTTGCCGCCGCTCCAGGTCCAGTACGCGGACTTCGCGCTGTGGCAGCGGCAGCTCCTGCGGGACGGTGCGCTCGCGGAGTCCATTGAGGCGCACAAGCAGCGCCTGGCGGGGGCGCCCACGTCGCTCAACCTCCCCAGCGACCGGCCCCGGCCGGAGACGCCGACGTACCGCGGCGGCGTGGTCCGCTTCGACGTGGACCGCTCCCTCACGGCGCGCCTGAAGGAGCTGAGCCGCCGGGAAGGCGCCACGCTGTACATGACGCTGCTGACGGCCTTCACCGCCTACCTGTCGCGGCTGAGCGGCCAGAAGGACCTCATCATCGGCTCGCCGGTGGCGAACCGGAATCGCGCGGCGACGGAGCCGCTGATTGGCTTCTTCGTCAACACGCTCGCGCTCCGGATGGACCTGGCCGGCGACCCCAGCTTCCTGGAGTTGCTGGCGCGCGTCCGGCGCACGGCCCTGGACGCCTACGCGGACCAGGACGTGCCCTTCGAGAAGCTGGTGGAGGTGGTCGCGCCCGAGCGCAGCCTCAGCCGGCAGCCCCTGGTCCAGGTGATGTTCGCGCTCCAGAACGCGCCGTTCTCACCGCCCGCGCTGGACGGGCTCGACGTGCAGCTGCTCGACCTGGACAGCGTCACCGCCAAGTTCGACCTGACGCTGTCCATGCAGGAGTCCACGGATGGCCTCGCCGGCCTGCTCGAGTTCAGCACGGACCTGTTCGACCGTGAGCGCATCGAGCGGATGGCCGAGCACCTCGTCGTCATGCTCCGCGAAGCGGTGCAGGCGCCGGAGCGCCGGGTGCCCGAGTTCGCGCTGCTGGGTGCGAGCGAAGCCAGCCTGGTGGCGAAGTGGGAACACGGCCCCAGCGCCCCTCCCGCGCCCGGCTCGGTGGTGGAGCTGTTCCAGGCGCAGGTCGCGCGAGCACCGGAGGCCATTGCCCTGGAGCATCGCGACGTCCGCCTGAGCTACGGCGAGCTCGACCGGCGCGCCACGCGCCTCGCCCGGCACCTCGTTTCGCTGGGCTTCGGCCGGGAGAAGCGGGCCGCCATCTGCCTGCCGAAGTCGGTGGACTTCATCACCTGCATCCTGGGCGTGTGGAAGGCCGGCGGCGCATACGTGCCGCTCGACCCGGAGTACCCCCAGGCGCGCCTGGGCCACATGCTGGAAGACTCGGGCGCGGAGGTGCTGCTCACGGAGCGCGCCCTGGGCGAGCGGCCGGGCTTCCGGGGCCAGACGCTGTGGATGGACGAGCCCCTGCCGGAGCACGCCGCGCCGTCCACCCTGCCGTTCCCCGACGCGAGTTCGGCCGCCTACGTCATCTACACCTCGGGTTCCACCGGGAAGCCGAAGGGCGCGGTGCTGGAGCACCGGGGCGTGGCGAACCTCGCCGTGGCCTCGGTCCCGCGCTTCGGGCTCGGACCGGACAGCCGGCTGCTCCAGGCGGCGTCGCTGTCCTTCGACGTGTCCGTCTGGGACATCGTGATGGCGTTCGCCAGCGGCGCCCGGCTGGTGCTGCCCACCGATGAGACCGCGCGCGTGGGCGAGGCCCTGGCCACGGTGCTCACGGAGAAGCACATCACCCAGGTGGTGCTGTCACCCTCCGCGCTCGCGACGCTGCCGGACGGGGCCTATCCCGACCTCCGCGTGCTCGTCACGGCCGGAGAAGCGCTCCCCTCGGAGCTGGTGAAGAAGTGGGTGACGGGCACCCGGCGCTTCGTCAACGCATATGGCCCGACGGAGACAACCGTCATCGCGACGGTCGCCGAGCTCAAGCAGGGCGACACGGGCGTTCCGCCCATCGGCCGGCCCCTGCCGGGGCTCGTGGCGCGCATCCTCGATGCCGACAAACGGCGGGTCCCCATCGGCGTTCCGGGCGAGCTGTACGTGGGCGGCGTGGCGCTCGCGCGTGGGTACCACGGGCTCGACGAGCTCACCCGAACGCGCTTCATCCCGGACCCCTACTCCGACGCGCCGAATGCCCGCCTCTACCGCACCGGCGACCTCACGCGCTGGGGCGCCGACGGCAGCATCGACTTCCTGGGCCGCATCGACGACCAGGTGAAGCTGCGCGGCTACCGCATCGAGCTGGGTGAGGTGGAGGCCGTCGTCGACAGTCACCCCGCGGTTCAGCGGTCGGTCATCGTGGTCCACCAGGGGCAGCTCGCGGCCTACGCCGTGGGCCGTCCGGGCGCGTCGCTGACGATTCAGTCCCTGCGCGACCACGCCATGGGCCAGCTTCCGAACTACATGGTGCCGGCGCACTTCGTCGTGCTGGAGTCCTTCCCGCTGACGCCCAGCGGGAAGGTGGACCGCAAGAAGCTGCCGGACCCCGTGCAGGCCCAGGCACCCGCCGCCTTCGCCGATGCGCGGACGCGGGAGGAGCAGGTCCTGTCCGGCATCTGGGCCACCGTCTTGAAGAAGGAGTCCGTGGGCATCCACGACAACTTCTTCGCGCTGGGCGGTGACTCCATCCTCGGGCTGCAGATCATCTCCCGCGCCACCCAGCAGGGCCTCCGGCTGCGTCCGCGCCAGCTGTTCGAGCACCAGACCATCGCCGAGCTGGCGCGCGTGGCCTCCAGCACCCAGGTGGTCAACGCCGAGCAGGGGCGCGTGACGGGCAGCGCGCCCCTCACCCCCATCCAGCGCTGGTTCTTCGACCAGGACCGCGCCGGGCCGCAGCACTTCAACATGGCGGTGATGCTCGACGTGGAGCCAGGAATCGACCTGGCCGCGCTTCGCGGCGCGCTCGATGCGGTGGAGCGCCACCACGACGCGCTCCGCTTCCGCTACCGCAAGGTCGGTGACGGCTGGACGCAGTTCCATGCGGAGGAGGAAGCGCAGACCGGCATTCCCCTGGACACGCTGGACGTGGAAGGGAGCGAGCACGTGGAAGAGGCGCTCGCCGATCTCCACGAGTCCCTGGACCTGGAGCAGGGCCCGCTCATGCGCGCCGCCCTGCTGCGGCTGGGCGGGGACTCCGCGCGGCTCGCGCTGGTGGCCCACCACCTCGTCGTGGATGCCGTGTCGTGGGGCATCATCATCGAGGACCTGTTGACGGCGTACAGCCAGCTGTCGAATGGCCAGGAGGTCGGCCTCCCGCCGAAGACGACGTCCTTCCAGCACTGGGCGAAGCGGCTCGAAGCGTATGCGGCGACGCAGAACGCCCGGGCCGAGCTCGACGCGTGGCTCGCCACGGCGCAGCGGGACGACTCGCAGGACCTGCCGTTGAACGACCCACACGCCCCGGACACGGTCAGCGACGCGGGCACGCTCGTGTCGTGGCTGGAAGCGGAGGAGACCCAGCTGCTGCTGAGCGAGGTCCCGACGGCGTATGACGTCAAGGTCAACGAGGCCCTGATTGCCGCGCTCGCCCGGACGCTCACGGGCTGGTCCGGCAACAGCACCGTCCGAATCGACCTGGAAGGCCACGGACGCGAGTTCCTGTTCGAGGACGTGGACCTGAGCCGCACGGTGGGCTGGTTCACCGCGCTCTTCCCGCTCCGCCTGCACGTGGGCGCCCGGGAAGGGGTGCGTGAGACGCTGGCCCGCGCGAAGGACGCGCTGCGCCGGACGCCTCGTGGCGGCCTTGGCTACGGCGTGCTCCGTGCGCTGTCGCCGGATGCTTCGATTCGTTCGAGGCTCGGCGCGATTCCGAACGCAGGCATCGTCTTCAACTACCTGGGACAGATGGGCGCCGTGCCGACGCAAGGCGTGGTGCGAGGCCGCGCCAGGGAGGGCCTGGGCCAGCTACACGCGCCGAGCGCCGCCCGGCCCCACCGCATCGAGCTCAACGCCGTGGTCGAAGCGGGCCAGCGGCTCCGCCTCGACTGGACCTTCGGCGCCAAGGTCTTCCACAAGGAGACCATTGAGCGGCTGAACGCGGAGTTCCACGCCAACGTGCGGGCGATGATTCGCGAGCGCGCGGAGCCCGCCGCGGCGGTCCGGGTGGCGTCCGACTTCCCGGCGGCGCGTCTGAGCGCCAAGGACTTGAAGCGCGTGCTCACGCTGACCAAGAAGCCGCGATGAGCCAGGTGGATGGTGAGGGGCAGGACAGCGCCATGACGTCAGAAGAGTCGATTGAAGACATCTACGAGCTCGCCCCCATGCAGCACGGCATGCTCTTCCACGCGCTGATGGAGCCCGGCGCGGGCATGTACGTGGAGCAACTGAGCTGCGAGGTCCGGGGGGACCTGCCCATCGACCGCTGGAAGGAGGCCTGGCAGCACGTCCTCGCCCGGCACCCCATCCTGCGCTCGGGCTTCCTCTGGGAGGGGCTGGAGAAGCCGCTCCAGGTCGTCGCGGTGGAGGCCGAGGTCCCCTGGCGCGTCGAGGACATCCGACACGTGCCAGCGGACGCGCGGCAGCGGTGGGTTGACGACTTCCTGCGCGAGGACCGGCTCCAGGGTTTCGACCTGGGCACCCCGCCCCTGATTCGCTGTGCCCTCATCCGGCTCGACGACGCGCGCCACCTGTTCGTGTGGACGTACCACCACCTGCTCCTGGACGGCTGGTGCTTCTCCATCGTCCTCCGCGAGGTGCTCGGCGCTTTCGAGGAGGGCGTCGCGTCGCTGCCGCCAGCCGCGCGCCCCTACCGCGACTACATCGCCTGGCTCCAGGAGCAGGACCCCGCCCGCGCGGAGTCCTTCTGGCGCGAAAGGCTGCGGGGCTTCAAGCAACCCACGCCCCTGCCGTTCACCGAGCGGCAGGACGTCAGCGGACCCGCGGGCGATACGCAGCCGGAGGTCACCCGGCTGCTGTCGCCAGGGTTGACCGCGCGGCTCACGGGCTTCGCGAAGGGCCACCGGCTGACGCTCAACACGCTCGTTCAAGGCGCGTGGGCGCTCGTGCTGGCGAGGGCGACAGGCACGGACGACGTCATCTTCGGCGTGACGGTCTCCGGACGCCCCGCCGACCTGGCTGGTTCTGAGTCCATCGTCGGGCTCTTCATCAACACCCTGCCCCTGCGAGCGCGGCTGGACGGCACGGCGCCCGTCGCCGCCTTCATGGCGGGGCTTCAGGCCCAACAGGGCGCGGTCGAGCCGTATAGCTACTCCTCGCTGGCGGACATCCAGCACTGGTCGGACGCGCCGAAGGACCGGCCGCTCTTCGAGAGCATCCTGGTGTTCGAGAACTATCCGCTCGACGCCTCGACGCTCCTGCCTCGCAGCGGCCTCACCATCAGCTCCGTCAACACGCACGACCGCATCAGCTACCCGCTGGCGCTGGTCGCCATCCCGGGTGAGTCGCTGGAGCTGCGCGTCATGTACGCGGCGGACGCGTTCTCCCGGCCCATGGCCGAGCGCATCACGCGGTTGCTGGAAGCCGCGCTCGAAGCGCTGCCGGGCGCGAAGACGGTCGGCGATATCGACCTGATGGAAGAGGCCACCCAGCGCGTGCTGGCGGAGTGGGGGCAGAACCCCCGCGCGTTCGATGTCACCGCCCCTGTGACGACGCTGCTGGAGCGGGCCGCGCCCGACGCGACGGCCGTGGTGGGCCCCGACGGACAGTCCCTCAGCTACCGCGAGCTCGACCGTCGCGCCGAGCGCGTGGCGCGGCACCTGCGCCAACTGGGCGCCGGACGGGAGCGCATCGTCGGCGTGTGCATTGGCAGGTCCGTGGAGTTGGTGGTGGCCCTGCTGGGCGTGCTCAAGGCGGGAGCGGCCTACCTGCCCCTGGACCCCAACTACCCCGCCGAGCGGCTCGCCTACATCGTGGGCGATGCGGCCCCGGTCGCCATCCTCAACACGGGCGCGGACCCCGTTGAGGACACGCGCGTTCCCCGGCTCGACGTCTCCCGAGTCCTGATGGAGACAGTCACGCCCGACGCCCCCGCGAAGGAGCCGGCGCGCCTGGATGACCTGGCCTACGTCATCTACACCTCGGGTTCTACCGGCGCGCCCAAGGGCGTCCTGGTCACACATCGGAACCTGATGAACCTGGTCTCCTGGCACACGGAGGCCTTCGGGCTCACGGCGAAGGACCGGACGACTCAGGTCGCCAGCACCGCGTTTGACGCCGCCGTCTGGGAAATCTGGCCGACGCTCGCGGCGGGCGCCACGCTGCACCTCGTCCCGCCCGAGCTCTCCAGCGCGCCCGCCGACCTGGCGAACTGGCTGGTGGCTCAGCAGATCTCCATCAGCTTCCTCCCGACGGTGGTCGCCGAGGCCGTGCTGGCCTTGTCGTGGCCCTCGCCGTGCGCGCTGCGCTTCGTGCTCACGGGTGGCGACCGGCTCCACGCCACACCGCCCGCGGGGCTCCCCTTCCAGCTCGTCAACAATTACGGCCCGACCGAGACGACGGTGGTGGCGACGTCCGGAACCGTCGCTCCGGATGGCGGACAAGGGCTGCCCTCCATTGGGCGGCCGGTGGCCAATGCCCGCATCTACATCCTCGACCGCCAGCGGCGTCCCGTCCTTCCGGGCGTCGTCGGAGAGCTGTACATCGGCGGCGCGGGCGTCACCCGGGGCTACCTGAACCGGCCGGACCTGAACGCGGAGCGCTTCGTCGCCGACCCGTTCGCGGGCGTGCCTGAAGCGCGCATGTACGCGAGCGGCGACTTCGCCCGGTTCCTTCCGGGCGGAACCATCGCGTTCCACGGCCGCGCGGACCGTCAGGTCCAGATTCGCGGCGTGCGGGTGGAGCCTGGCGAAATCGAGGCCGCGCTGGCGGCCCACCCCGGGGTCACCGCCGCGGCCGTGGTGAGCGAGGCGCAGCGGCAGAACGGCGACGTTCGCCTGATTGCGTTCGTGGCCAGCGACCGTGTGCCCCAGCCCGACGCGGCCGAGCTCACGCACCATCTGGCGTCGAAGCTCCCCGCCGCCATGCTTCCCAGCCGAGTCATCGTCATCGACCGGCTTCCGCTCACGCCCAACGGGAAGGTCGACGCCGCGGCGCTCGAAGCGCGTGCGCTGGAGGCCCAGCCGCAAGTGGCCTCGGCCGCGCCCCGCACGCCCCATGAGGAGATTCTCGCCGGCATCTGGAGCGCGGTGCTCGGCCAGGAGCGAGTGGGCATCCACGATGACTTCTTCGACCTTGGGGGCCATTCGCTGAAGGCGACCCAGGTCATCGCGCGCACCCGCGAGGCCTTCGGCGTCGACATTCCCGTCCGAGCCATCTTCGAGCGCCGGACCATCGCGCAGCTCGCGGAGACGCTCTCGGGACAGGGCGCGGCGCTCGAGCCCATCTCGCGTGTGGAGCTGTCGGAAGACACGCCCGTCGCGCCGGGCCAGGAGAGCCTGTGGTTCATCGACGCGCTCGGAGGGGACCGCGCGGCGTACAACGTCCCGCTGGTGCTCCGGCTCCAGGGGACGCTCGACAGCAGCGCGCTCGCGAGGACGCTCCAGCTCCTGGTTGAACGCCACGAGGCGCTCCGGAGCACCTTCCATGACCGTGGAGGCATGCCCGTCCTGCGAGTCCAGGCGACCGCCGCCTCCGTGCTCGTGAGCGAGGACATCGCCCCCGACCTCCTCGACGCACGCATCGCCGAGGAGGTCGCCGCGCCCTTCTCGCTCACGGAGGGGCCGCTCTTCCGGGCGCGTCATTTTCAGCTCGCGCCCGACAGCCACGTCCTGGTCCTCAACCAGCACCACATCATCGCCGACGCCTGGTCCGTCGGGGTCCTGCTGCGCGAGCTCTGCGTCGTGTATGCCGCGCTCGTGAGCGGCACGGAGCCGGCCCTGCCCGCGTTGCCCGTTCGCTACGCGGACTGGGCCGCCTGGCAGCGGCGGCGGCTGGAGTCCGGACGGCTGGACGGGAGCGTTGCCTTCTGGCGTGAAGCCTTGAAGGACGCCCCGCCCGTCCTCCCGCTCCCCACCGACCGTCCGCGCTCCGAACGGCAGCGGTTCCATGGGAAGACCCATGCCTTCGTGCTCGAAGCGCCGCTGGGCCAGCGGCTCGAGGCGATCTCCCGGAGCGCGGGGGCCTCGCTGTTCATGACCCTCCTTGGCGCCTTCGCCGCGTACCTCGGGCGCATCAGTGGCCAGGAGGACGTGGTGATTGGCTCGCCTGTCGCCAACCGCGACCGGCACGAGACGGAGGGAGTGGTCGGGTACTTCCTCAACACGCTCGCGCTCCGCGTCGACCTGTCGGGAGACCCGACGTTCTCCGAGCTGCTGCTGCGCGTCCGGAAGGCGGCGCTCGACGCCTATGCGCATCAGGACGTGCCCTTCGAGAAGCTGGTGGCCGCGCTGGAGCTGCCGCGCGGACTGGCGCACAACCCGCTGTTCCAGGTGATGTTCGTCCTCCAGGGCCAGAGCGGTGGCGAGCTCCAGCTCCCGGGTGTCCGCGCCGAGCTTCAAGCGCCGGAGAGCGCGACGTCGAAGTTCGACCTCACCTTCTTCGTGGAGCCGCGCGAGGGCGCGCTCGCCTGCAGCATCGAGTACGACACGGACCTCTTCGACGCGGACCGGATTGACCGGATGGCCGCGCACCTCGGCCGGCTGCTTCAGGCCATCGCCGAGGAGCCCGAGCTTCACACCTCCGAGCTCCCGCTCCTGTCCCACGAGGAGCGGCGCCTGTACGCCGACCTCAACCGCACCGAGCGCAGGTACACCGGTCGCACCCTCCCCGAGCTGTTCGAGCGGCAGGCCCAGAAGACGCCGGACGTGGTCGCGCTGGAGCACCGGGGCGAGACACGGACCTACCGGCAGCTCCAGGAGGCCGCGGAAGCCCTGGCCGACCGGTTGGGCGCACTGGGCGTGGGCCCGGGGGTCCGGGTCTCCATCTGTCTGGACCGCTCCGTGAATGCGCAGGTCGCCCTCCTCGCGGTCCTCAAGGCCGGCGGCGCCTATGTGCCGCTCGACCCGACGTACCCGCCTGAGCGCCTTCGCTACATGCTGGAGGACGCCAGGCCGCGCGTGCTCCTCACGGAGAAGAAGTACAGCGGGCTGCTCCCGTCCCAGGGCCTGACGCAGGTCCTGCTGGATGACACGGCGGCGCCTGCCGCGAAGACGCCGCGGCCCCGGGTGGAGCCGCAGCAACTGGCCTACGTCCTCTACACGTCGGGCTCGACGGGCAAGCCCAAGGGCGTGGCCATGCCGCACCGGGCCCTGGTCAACCTCATCGAGTGGCAGACCGAACAGGCCCGCCCTCTGCGCACGCTCCAGTTCGCGCCGCTCAACTTCGACGTGTCGTTCCAGGAGACCTTCTCCACCTGGTGCTCGGGTGGCACGTTGGTCCTCATCGACGAAGGCACGCGACGCGACCCGGACGCCCTGGCCGAGTTCCTCGAAGCGGCGCGCGTCCAGCGCCTCTTCCTGCCGGCCGTGGCGCTCCACCATCTGGCACAGGCCGCGCTGCGCACCGAGCACCGCGTGCCGGGACTCGCGGAGGTCATCACCGCGGGAGACCAGCTCCGCATCACCGACCCCATCCGCCGCTGGTTCCAGGAAGGTGGCAAGCGCCTTCACAACCACTACG
Source organism: Myxococcus sp. AM010 (assembly GCF_013372585.1). Taxonomy (NCBI): domain Bacteria; kingdom Pseudomonadati; phylum Myxococcota; class Myxococcia; order Myxococcales; family Myxococcaceae; genus Myxococcus; species Myxococcus sp. AM010. The sequence goes on along the minus strand of NZ_JABXEO010000008.1, from coordinate 36,437 downwards.
GCCCCACCGAGTCGCATGTGGTGACGGCGCACGAGCTGGAGGGCGACCCGCGGCACTGGCCCGGGCTGCCGTCCATCGGGCGCCCCATCGCCAACGCCGCGGTCCACGTGCTCGACGCGAACCAGCGTCCCGTTCCGGTGGGTGTCCCCGGAGAGCTCTATCTGGCGGGCGCGTGCCTCGCGGACGGATACCTGTCCCAGCCGGACCTCACCGCAGAGCGGTTCGTCGACCTGCCGCTGTCTCCCCCTGTGCGGGCGTACCGTACGGGCGACCTCGGCCGGCTGACGGTGGAGGGGACCCTCGAGTTCCTCGGCCGCGCCGACGACCAGGTGAAGCTTCGCGGCTTCCGCGTGGAGCCCGGCGAGATTGAGCGTGCCCTGTGTGCCCACCCCGACGTCCGCGACGCGGCGGTCATCGTCGACGGTGAGGGCTCGCGCGAGAAGCGGCTCGTGGCCTACGTCGTCCCGGAGACGGTGCGGCTGGCCGAGCTGCCCGGCTTCCTCGCCAGGGACCTGCCCGAGTACATGGTCCCCGCGCTGTTCGTGCCGCTGCCCGAGCTGCCCCGCACGCCCAGTGGCAAGGTCGCGCGTCGCGCGCTCCCCGCCCCCGTCGCGCTGGCGGAGGCCGAGACCACCTCCGAGCCGCCCCGCACGCCCACGGAAGCGGCCGTCGCGCGGGCCTTCGAGCAGGTCCTGGGCCGCGGTGCTGTCGGACGCGACCAGGACTTCTTCCAGTTGGGGGGGCACTCGTTGCTCGCGATGCAGGTCGTCGCGCGGATTCGCGGCGAAGTGGACGCCGCGTTCCGCGTCACCGACCTCTTCGAGAATCCCACCATCGCCGCCTTGAGCCGGGTGCTCGATGGGCGCCGGGGAAGTCAGACGCTGACGCTCGCCCGGATTGAACCGGCGCCCAAGGGCGCGGCGATTCCGCTGTCATTCTCCCAGGAGCGGCTCTGGTTCCTGGATCAGCTCTACCCCGGCACCGCGGCCTACAACCTGCCCATGGCGTTGCGGTTGACGGGCACGTTGGACGTCAGCGCCTTCCAGGAGAGCCTGTCCGACATCGTCCGGCGGCACCCGGTGCTCGGGATGCGCTTCGTCGAACGGGATGGCGGCGTGTGGCAGGAGCCGCGAGCGAACCAGGACGTTCCTTTCGAGCAGGTCACCCTGGGAGAGACGTCCCCCGAGGCGCTTCGCCTGCTCATCGAGGAGGAGGCCGCGCGGCCGTTCGACCTGACGAATGGCCCGCTGTTCCGCGCGAAGCTGTTCCGGCTCGACGAGGCGGCACACGTCGTCGTCGCGGTGATGCATCACACCGTCGGTGATGGCTGGTCCATCAGCGTGCTCGTGCGAGAGCTCTCCCAGCGCTATGCCGGGCGTGTCTCCGGCCAGCCGGTGACGCTGCCCGAGCTCCCCGTCGACTACCTGGACTTCGCATACCAGCAGCGGCGGCACCTCCAAGGCGAGGTGCTGGAGCAGCGGCTCGAGCACTGGCGGAAGAGGCTCCATGGCGCGCCGTCGGCGCTGGACCTGCCCATGGACCGGCCTCGGCCACCTCGGACGAGCATGCGCGGCGCCACCGAGCGCATCACCCTGGGCAAGGGGCTGAGCGATGCCATCGAGGCCCTGAGCCTGCGCACGGGAGGGACCAGCTTCATGGTCCTCATGGGAGGCTTCGCGGCCTACCTGGCGCGCATCACCGGGCAGGAGGACATCGTCATCGGCACGCCCGTGGCCAACCGGGACCACGCGGAGCTGGAGTCCCTGATTGGGTTCTTCGTTGGGACGCTGCCGCTGCGCATCGACCTGTCCGCCAACCCGACCTTCGAGGCGCTCATCGCGCGCGTCCGGGCCTCCGCGCTGGAGGCCTACGCGTACCAGGACGTGCCCCTGGAGAAGATTGTCGAGGCCCTTGGGGTCGAGCGGAACCTGAGCCACGCCCCGCTGTTCCAGGTGATGTTGATGCTGCAGAACACCCCGGAGGGCCACCTGAGCCTTCCGGGGCTGGCGCTGGAGCCCATCGACCTGGAGATTCAGAGCGCGAAGTTCGACCTCACCTTGAGCTTTGAGCCCACGCGCGAGGGCCTGGCCGGCGTCATCGAGTACAGCACGGACCTCTTCGACGCGGACCGCATCGAGCGGATGGTCGCGCACCTCCAGGTGCTCTTCGCGGACGCGGTGGCGCATCCGGAGAAGCGGCTGTCGGAGCTCGCGCTGCTCCCCGAGCAGGAGCGCGGCGTCGTCGCCGCGTTCACCCAGGGACGCGTGGTGGCGCCCACGCGGCACGTCCCGGCCCACCGGCTCGTGGAGGAGCACGCGGGGCGGACGCCGGAGGCCATCGCGCTCGAGCTGGGTCAGGAGACGCTCACGTATGGCGAGCTGAACCGCCGGGCCAACCGCGCCGCGCACCAGCTCATCGCGATGGGCGCCGGCCCGGAGAAGCTGGTGGCCCTGGCCGTGCCCCGGTCGTTCGAGATGATCATCGGCCTGCTCGCCATCTGGAAGGCGGGGGCGGCCTACGTCCCGCTCGACCTCGCGTACCCGAAGGAGCGGCTGGACGGCATCCTGGAGGACTCGGGCGCCGCGCTCCTGGTGAGCACCCATGCGGCGGAGCAGCGGTGGCGAGCGCCGCGGGCGCGGACGCTCTGGCTGGACGCGCCCGCGGACGCCGCGCCCACCGGCAACCCCGACAGTGGCGTTCGCATGGAGAACGCCGCCTACGTCATCTACACCTCGGGCTCCACGGGCAGGCCCAAGGGCGTGATTCTGGAGCACCGGGGCCTGGCGAACGTCATCGAGATGCAGCGGCACGAGCTGGGCGCCGACGCGAGCTGCGTCATGCTGCAGTTCTCCTCCATCTCCTTCGACGTCTCGGTCTGGGAGATCGTCATGGCCCTGACCAACGGGGGCCGGCTCGTGGTGGCCCCCGCGGACACGCTGCTCGCGGGCGACGAGCTGGCCAACGTGCTGCTGGCTCACGGCGTCACGCACATGGTGCTGCCTCCGACGTCGTATGCGGCGCTCCCCACCGACCGTGAGTACCCCGCGCTTCGCATGCTGACGTCCGCGGGAGAGGCCCTTCCACCCGAAGTCGTACACACGTGGGCGCGGCCCGGCGTCCAGTTCGTCAACGCCTATGGCCCCACCGAGGTGTCCATCATCAGCACGCTCGGCCACTGCCGGCAGGATGACCCGGGTGCTCCGCCCATCGGGCGCCCCGCCCTCAACCTGGAGGGGTACGTCCTCGACCGTCACGGCGCGCTGCTGCCCATTGGCGTCCCGGGCGAGCTGCACATTGGAGGCGTCGGTGTCGCCCGCGGTTACCTGAACCGTGAGGAGCTCACGCGCGAGAAGTTCATCCCGCACCCGTTCAAGCCCGAGGCGCGGCTGTACCGGAGCGGAGACCTGGTCCGCTGGCGCAAGGATGGCAACCTCGAGTACCTCGGGCGCATCGACCACCAGGTCAAGCTCCGTGGCTATCGCATCGAGCTGGGTGAAATCGAAGCGGTGCTCGCCACCTTTCCCGGCGTGGCGAAGGCCGTGGCCACCGTACATTCCGCGGGCGCACAGGGGGGCGTGAAGGCCCTCGTCGCCTACGTCGTCTCGGCCCAGCCCGTGGAGGCGCACGCGCTGCGTGAGTACGCCCGGAGGAAGCTCCCGGAGTTCATGGTGCCCGCGGAGTTCATCCACCTGGAAGAGCTGCCGTTGTCGTCCAGCGGCAAGGTGGACAAGCGCCGTCTGCCGCCGCCCCGCTTCGAGGCGTCCGCGAGCGAGACGCGCTTCGTGCCCCCGCGTACGCCCACCGAGCAGACGCTCGCCGCGCTGTGGGAGTCACTCCTGGAGCGCCGTCCAATTGGCGCGGAGGACCACTTCTTCGACCTGGGTGGGCACTCGCTGCTGGCCGCGCAGGTCATGAGCCGCGTGCGGAGGACGTTCGGCGTCGACGTGCCCCTCTCCGCCATCTTCGAGCAGCCGACGCTGGCGGCGCTGGCGGCGCTGATTGCCTCCAAGGAGGCCGCGCCACGGCTCCCGCCGCTGGTCCGGCTGACGAGCCCTGGGGACCGGCCCCTTTCGTTCGCGCAGGAGCGGCTGCGCTTCCTCGCGGAGCTCGAAGGACAGAGCGCGGCCTACAACATCCCCATCGCGTTCACACTGCGGGGCTCGCTGGACGAGGCCGCGCTGCGACGGAGCCTCCAGCGCGTGCTGCAGCGCCACGAGGTCCTCAGGACGAGCTTCCCACTCGTCGACGGTCTCCCGGTGGCCCGGGTGGCCGACGCGGTGCTCACGCTGACGTCAGAGGACCTCCGCCACGCCGGCGCGGCGAGCCTCGACCAGCGGCTGGCCGAGGAGTCCGCACGGCCCTTCGCGCTGGACGTGGGCCCCGTGGTGCGCGTGCATCTGTTCAAGCGCGCGGACGACGAACACGTGCTCCTGGTGGCCATGCACCACATCGTGTCCGACGGCTGGTCCTTCGGCGTGATGATGCGTGAGTTCACGGCGCTCTACGCCGCGGAGGTCCGGGGCGAGCCCCTGGCGCTCCCGGCCCTCCCCATCCAGTACACGGACTACGCGGCGTGGCAGCGGAGCTGGCTCGACGGCGAGGCCCGGGAGCAGCAGCTCGGCCATTGGCGCAAGGCGCTCGCCGGTGCGCCCGCAGTGCTGGACCTGCCCACCGACAGACCCCGGCCCGCGGTCCGGAGTCACCGGGGCGCCACCGAGCCGCTGGCGTTGGCTCCCGACGCGGCCCAGGCGCTCACCTCGCTCTGCCGCGAGCAGGGGGTGACGGCCTACATGGCGTTGCTCGCCGCCTTCGGCGCCTACCTGGGCCGGGTGAGCGGGCAGGACGACGTGGTCATCGGCTCGCCGTTCGCGGGGCGCCGCGTCGCGGAGACGGAGCCGCTCATCGGGTTCTTCGTGAACTCGCTGCCCCTGCGCATCGACCTGGGCGGCGAGCCCACGTTCCTCGAGCTCCTCCAGCGCGTCCGCCGCCAGGTGCTCGATGCCCATGAGCACCAGGACGTCCCCTTCGAGAAGCTGGTCGAGGTGCTCAAGCCGGAGCGCGTGCTCGGAACCAGTCCGCTCTTCCAGGTGATGCTCGCGTACCAGCAGACGCACACCGCGCAGATGGCGCTGCCGGGCCTGGAGGTCACGCCGGTGGCCATCCCGAGCGGCGCCGCCAAGTTCGACCTCACCCTGACGCTGTCGGAGACGTCCCAGGGGTTCGAAGGCGTGCTGGAGTACGATTGCGACCTCTTCGACACCTGGCGCGTCCAGGCGATGGTGCGCCAGCTCACGGGCTTCATCGCGCGGCTGGCCGCCGAGCCACGGTCGAAGGTCGTGGACGTCGACCTGCTGGGCGCCGAGGAGCGTGCCCGTCTCACGCCTCGCGCACCGGAGGCGACACCGCCCCTGCCCGCCGTGCACGAGGTCATCGCGGCCCAGGCGGCGAAGACGCCTGCGGCCATCGCCGTCGAGGCCGAGGACGGCGCCCTCACCTACGCGGCCCTGGAGGCTCACGCGAAGGCCGTGGCCCAGGCGCTGGTCCAGCGCGGCGTCACGCCGGGGGCGCTGGTGGCCCTCGCCGTGGAACGCTCCGTGGGGATGGTGGCGGGGCTGCTCGGCATCCTCAAGGCGGGCGCGGCCTACGTCCCGCTCGACCCGGCCTACCCCCGCGAGCGGCTGACGTTCATGCTCGAGGACAGCGGCGCGCGGGTGGTCCTCACGCAAGCGCACCTCACCTCGCGGTTCCCGGGGGCCGACGTGGTGGTGCTCGGGGACGACACCCAGGAGTCGTTCGAGCCACGGCGCGGCGCGCTCGCGTACTGCCTGTTCACCTCCGGGTCGACGGGGCAGCCCAAGGGCGTGCTGATTGAGCATTCCGCCCTGGCCCACCACATGGCGTGGATGAGCGACGCCATGCCGCTGGGCGCAGGCGACAGGGTGCTCCAGCGCACGTCGCTCAGCTTCGACGCCTCGGTCTGGGAGCTGTTCGCCCCGCTGATGGTGGGTGCCCGGCTGGTGCTGGCGCCGCACGGCCTTGGCGCGGACACGGAGCACCTGGCCCGCGTGCTGCGCGAGCGCGACGTCTCCGTGCTCCAACTCGTGCCCTCGCTGCTGACGGCGCTGGTGGAGGAGCCCGGCTTCGCGAACCTCCCGGCGCTCCGGCGCGTCTGCGTCGGCGGAGAGCCCCTGCCCTCCGCGACTGTCGCCACGCTCTTCAGCCGCTCGAAGGCGGAGGTGTGGAACCTCTACGGGCCGACGGAGGCGACCATCGACGCGCTGGCGCACCGGTGCCAGCCTGGACAGGTGGGCGCGCACGGCCCGACCGAGCCCATTGGCCTGCCCATCCACCGGATGGAAGCGCTCATCCTGGATGGAAGGCTTCGGCCCGTCCCGGAGGGTGTCCCCGGAGAGCTCTACCTCGCCGGGCCCGGCCTGGCGCGCGGCTACCTCAACCGCCCCGAGCTGACGCAGTCGCGCTTCATCGAACACGCCTTCCCCGGAGGCCCGACGCTGCGCATGTACAGGACGGGTGACGTGGTCCGCCGGCTGGCGGATGGCACGCTCCTGTTCGTGGGCCGCGCCGACCGGCAGGTGAAGCTGCGTGGGCATCGCATCGAGCTGGGCGAGGTCGAAGCCGCCGTTGCCCGGCACCCCGCGGTGCGTGAAGCCGTCGCGCTGGTGCGCGGCACGGGTGGGGACTCCCGGCTGGTGGCCTTCGTGGTGCCCCATGCGTCCGCGCGGCGCCCCGAGCCCACCGAGCTCCGGAGCTTCGCCGAGCAGCAGCTCACCGCGAGCATGGTGCCCGGGCAGTTCGTCCTCCTGGATGCGCTGCCGCTCGCGCCCAACGGGAAGGTGGACACGCGCGCGCTGAGCGCGCTGGAGCTCGCCGACGCGCGCGTCACCGCCCTGGAGGGCCTGCCGCGTGACGCCCTGGAGCTGGAGCTGGTCCGGCTCTTCGAGGAGGTGCTCGGCGTGCGCGCCGTGGGCATCCACGACAGCTTCTTCGACCTGGGCGGCCACTCGCTGCTGGCGCTCAAGATGAAGCTCGCGGTGGAGAAGCGCCTGGGCCGCCCGCTCCCGCTGGTGTCCCTGTTCAGGCACCCGACGCCCGCGCAGCTCACGGCGGTGCTCCGGACCGAGGACGCGGCCGTCTCTCCCCTGGTGCCGCTCACCCCGGAGGCCCACGCCTTCATGGCCGGCGCCACGGACTCGAACCGGACGCCGGTGCTCTACCTGGTGCCCGGTGGAGGCTCGACGCCGTTCTACCTGCTGTCCCTGGCCAGGCACCTGGAAGGCGTCGCCGTGTTCGGCCTCCAGCCCCAGGGCCTGGACGGCGAGGCGCCGCCGCATGAGACGGTGGAGGCCATCGCCGCGTGGTACGCGGACGCCATCCTGGCCATGCAGCCCCAAGGCCCCTACTGCGTCGGTGGCCACTCCATGGGCGGACACATCGCCTACGAGCTGGCCCAGGAGCTGAAGGCCCGCGGACGCGAGGTGGGCGTGGTCGCCATGCTGGATACCCTGGCGCCCTTCCCCGAAGTCACCCGGCCCCAGGGCGAGGGCTGGGACACGGCGCAGTGGATGCTCCACCTCGCCGGCATCATGGAGGCGTTCTTCAACGTGAAGATAGACCTCGTCCTGTCCGAGGTGCGGGCCATGAGCGAAGCCGAGCGGCTCCAGTTCTTCGTGGCACGGCTCCAGGCCGCGGCGGTCCTCCCCGAAGGCGCGCAGCCCGTCCACGTGCAGGGCATCCTCAACGTGGCGCGGGCCCATGACGCCCTGAACTACCAGCCCCGCCGTGGACAACCGGTGCCCCTGGCGGTGTTCCGCGCGGAGGACCGCAGTGGCCCCAGCACGGGGGCGCTCGACGCGCTCGTGCAAGACGGTACGCTCGGCTGGAGCCGGTTGACGCAGCAGGCCTGCTCGGCCTGGCCCGTCCCTGGCACACACCTGTCGCTGCTCCGCGACCCGCACGCGGCGGTGCTCGCCCAGCACCTGCTCGCGCTCATTCCCCGTCCGGCACCCGCCCCATGAACGTCCACAACCTCCTGAAGCTCCTGCACCTCATCGCCGTGGTGGTGTTCCTGGGCGACATCGTCGTGACGGCCGTGTGGCGGCTGCTCGCGGACAGGACACGCGAGCCCCGGGTGATTGCCTATGCCCTGCGGCTGGTGCAGTTCACCGACAAGTACCTGCTGGTGCCCAGCGTCTTCGCGCTCGCCGCCACCGGCATGCTGCGCGCGCACCTCCAGGGCATCCCCCTGTGGACGAGCCCGGCGCTCGCCGCGGGACAGGTCTGCTTCATGCTGTGCGGCATCGTCTGGAGCCAGACGCTGCGCCCCATCCAGGCGCGGCAGCTGGCCATGGCCGAGGCGCTCGGGGACGCCGGTGCCTCGTTCGACGACTACCTGCTGCTCACGAAGAAGTGGTTCCGCTGGGGCATCCTGGCCATGGCGCTCGCCTTCGGCTCCATGGCGCTGATGGTCCTCCACTGAAACGAGAAAGGGAGCCCGCCCCCAAAGGTGCGAGCTCCCTTCCTGGACTTCACGGCGGGCCTTGGCCGCCGCCTGGCCTCAGTCGCTCAGAACCACTTGGGCGACGGGCGACGCGGAGGAAGCGGCGAGGCCTCGGGGCCCTTCGCCGGCGCCTGCGCCACCGCGGCACGGCCGCCACCCGAACCCCTGGAGCCGCCCTGTCCACCCCGGCTGGCGTTGCCACCAGAGCCACCCGAGCCCTGGGCCGAGCGGCCACCCTCGGGACGGCCCTGCGCACGGCCTCCGCCGCCACCACCCCGGCGGCGCCGCGAAGCGCCCGCGGAGTGCCCGCCTCCACCACCATTACCGGCGGGACGCGGCGCGCCCTGGGAACGCCCCCCGTTGCCCGAAGGCCGGGCCTCCGGCGCGGCGCCGGACGCATGGCTCACCGGACGCGGCGCGGGCTGGCCCGAACGGTACGGGTGATTCTCCACCACGGGCACGTTGCGGCGGATGGTGCGCTCGATGTCGCGCAGGTACGCGCGCTCCTCGGCGTCACAGAAGGACACGGCCGTGCCACTGGCCCCCGCGCGGCCGGTGCGGCCAATGCGGTGCACGTACTGCTCCGGCACGTTGGGCAGGTCGTAGTTGACGACGTAGCTCAGCCCGTCAATGTCGATGCCGCGCGCGGCGATGTCCGTGGCCACGAGCACGCGGAGCGTCCCGGAGCGGAACTCGTCGAGCGCGCGCTCCCGGGCATTCTGGCTCTTGTTGCCATGGATGGCCGCCGAGCTGACGCCCGCGCCCTCCAGCTGCTTCGCCACCCGGTTCGCGCCGTGCTTGGTGCGGGTGAAGACGAGCGCGCGGGAGATATTGCCTTCCGTCAGCAGGTGCGTCAGCAGGCCGCGCTTCTGCTCGCGCTCCACGAAGTACACCTGCTGGCTCACCGTCTCCGCGGTGCTGGAGGCGGGCGACACCTCCACGCGGATGGGGTCCGTGAGGATGCTGCGCGCCAGGTCCACGATGTCCACGGGCAGCGTGGCGCTGAAGAACAGCGTCTGCCGCTTGGGCGGCAGCGCCTTGATGACGCGCCGGACGTCGTGGATGAAGCCCATGTCGAGCATGCGGTCCGCCTCGTCGAGCACGAACACCTCGAGCGAGCGCAGCGACACGAAGCCCTGCTCCATCAAGTCCAGCAGGCGGCCCGGCGTGGCCACCAGGACATCCACGCCACTGCGCAGCGTCTGCACCTGCGAATTCTGGCCCACGCCACCGAAGATGACGGCGTGACGCAAGGGCAGCCCCTTGCCATAGGTCCCGAAGCTCTCGCCCACCTGGCCCGCCAGCTCGCGCGTGGGCGTCAGGACCAGGCAGCGCACCGGGCGCGCCCCGCCCGCGGGCGCCTTGGCGGACAGCCGCTGGAGGATGGGCAGCGCGAAGGCCGCCGTCTTGCCCGTGCCCGTCTGGGCCACGCCGAGCACATCGCGCCCGGCCAGCGCATGGGGGATGGCCTTCTGCTGGATGGGCGTGGGGGTGGTGTAGCCCTCCGCCTTGACGGCGCGCAGGAGGGTGTCGTGAAGCTGAAGTTCGTCGAAAGTCATGGGTTCCTGATGTTGAGGTAAGCCCACTCCCTCCCAGGGGAGGAAGCCCGCGCAGCGCGCCCAGTCGGACACATGTCCGGGGCGCCTGGCGGTGCGCGGTCGGGCCCAGCCGGCCGAACCGCTTTGGGAGCGGATGGAAACAGGGGGTCTCCCCTACCCATTCCGGAGAATCGCGGGGGACCCTGCACTTTCCCGCCCCGGAAGTCCCGTGAAATCAACAGCTTGCTTGCCGGTTTTGCGTCCACAGAGCCTTCCAAGTCGAAAGACCCGGAATGCCCTGCCGGCCCCGGGAGCCATTCCTGGCTCCCGGGGCCGCCCTTCACCTCAGGCCCGGGCCTCCGCCGCCGAAGGGGCCTGGTGGGCCTCCGGCACCGGTTCGTACGCGCCCAGACGCATGCTGGCCTGGGCCCGGCCCTGGGTGCGGCCCCGCAGCCCGGTGACGTAGCCGAAGAGGCTGGCCATGGGCACCCGCGCGGTGACGAGCCGCGCCCCGCCGCGCGCCTCCATGCCCAGCACCCGCCCCCGCCGCGCCGCCAGGTCTCCCAACACCTCGCCGAGGTACTCCTCGGGCGTGGTGACCTCCACCTCCATCACCGGCTCCAGCTGCTGCACGCCCGCCCTGTGCACCGCCGCCTGGAGCGCCAGGGAGCCGGCCACTGCGAAGGCCTGGGGCGTGGAGTCACGCACGTGCGTGTCGCCATCCACCAGCCGCACCTCCACGTCCACCAGCGGCACGCCGTCCCGCACGCCTCGGGCCATGGCCCCGGCCACGCCCTTCTCGATGGCGGGCACCAGCTCCTTGGGAATGGTGCCCCCGCGCGTGTCGTCCGTGAAGACGAGCCCCGCGCCACGCGGTGCCGGCCCCACGTCCAGCACCACATACGCGTACTGTCCGGGCCCGCCCGACTGGCGGACGTGGCGGTACTCCTGACGCACCGGGCGCCGGAGCGTGTCGCGCCAGGCCACCTTGGGCTGGCCCACGCGGGCCTCCACGCCATGCTCTGTCCTCAAGCGGTCCACCACCACCTCCAGGTGCAGCTCACCCATGCCGGACAGCAGCACCTGGCCGCTCTCCGGGTCCACGCCCACTCGCAGCGACGGGTCCTCCGCCGCCAACCGGTGAAGGCCGTCCTCCAACTTCGTCAGCTCCGCGGGCGAGCGCGCCTCCACGGCGAGTTGCACCACGGGCTCCATGACGCCCAGCGACTCCAGCACCACGGGCGCCGCCAGGTCGCACAACGTGTCGCCCGTGCGCACGCCCTTCAGGCCGAGCGCCGCGCAGAGGTCTCCCGCATGGACCTCCGCCACTTCTTCGCGGCGGTTGGCGTGCATGAACATCAAGCGCCCCACCCGCTCACGCCGCCCGGTGGCGGGGTTGAGCAGGACGGTGCCCGCGCGCAACGTGCCCGAATAGACGCGGAGGAACACGATGCCGCCCACGGCCTTGTCGCTCATGAGCTTGAAGGCCAGGGCGCAGGGCGGCCCCGAATCGGACACGGGCCGGGACACACGCTCCTCCGTGCCCGGGACAAAGCCCTCCACTGCGGGCAGGTCCGACGGCGCGGGCAGGTAGTTGACGATGGCGTCCAGCAACATCTGCACTCCCTTCTTCTTGAAGGCCGACCCGCACAGCACCGGCACCAGCGCCCGCGCGAGGGTGCCCGCGCGCAGCGCGCGCTCCAGGTCATCGGCGGTGATGTCCTCCAACCGCCCGTCCACGAACTTCTCCAGCACGGCGGCGTCCGCGTCCGCGCACGCCTCGATGAGCCGCAGCCGCTGCGCCTCCACCTGCGCGCGCACCGCCTCCGGCACGCCCTGCTCGCCGACGAAGCCCCCGTCTTCCCCGTCGAACGTCACGGCCCGCATGTGGACCAGGTCCACCAGCCCGCGGAACTCCGAGCCCTCGCCCACGGGCCACTGCACGGCCACCGGACGCGCGCCCAGCCGCGCCTGGATGGACGCGACGCTCATGGCGAAGTCCGCGCCCACCTTGTCCATCTTGTTGATGAAGGCGATGCGCGGGACGTTGTACCGGTCCGCCTGCCGCCACACCGCCTCGGACTGGGGCTCCACGCCCTGGCTCGCGTCGAAGACGGCGACCGCGCCGTCCAGCACGCGCAGCGAGCGCTCCACCTCGATGGTGAAGTCCACGTGCCCCGGGGTGTCCAGGATGTTGATGCGGTGGGGCACACCCGCGCCCATCCCCTGCCGGGGCTGCCAGAACGCGGTGGTGGCCGCGGAGGTGATGGTGATGCCGCGCTGCTTCTCCTGCGGCAGCCAGTCCAGCTCCGTGGAGCCGTCGTGCACCTCTCCCACGGCGTGGATGCGCCCGGTGAAGTAGAGGACGCGCTCGGTGAGCGTCGTCTTCCCCGCGTCGATGTGCGCCATGATGCCGATGTTGCGATACCGCTCGATGCGTGTGTGGCGAGACATGAAGGACTCCCGTTCCCGTCGGGCAGCGAGGCCCGCGGGTTGAGTTGAGGCGCTGGTTGAAAGGAAGGGACGACGCCGCGGAGGCCTCAGCGGCACACACGCGCGGCTCGCCGGAGGGGCACGTCAGGCCCGCTCAGGGACACGTGAGGACACACGAGGACGCGGCATGAGAGAGAGGGCGGAGCCGGGACTCACGGCACACGGGAACCAGCCAACCCGCGCGCCGGAGGACACCGGTCCGCCAACTCAAATGTCGAGCAGAACCTCGTGACGGGGGGCGAGGCACACGTCCGCCGCCGGCGCGAACGTGCGCGCACTCAGCAGGGCGTTGAAGAAGACGGGCCTCATGGTGCGTTTGAAGTAATGCACAGACGCCGTGTTGTCAATCCGGGCGCGAGTGTGAACACGCGAGCCCGGAATGACAGACATGCGCGCCGTCAGGTGCTGAGCGCCCGCACGCGCGCCGCGAGGTTGTGCGTGAAGAGGCGGAAGATGCGCAGCGCCGCCGCGTCATGCGTGTCCAGGTAGTGCTGGAAACCCGCGCGGGTGATGCGCAGCGCGCGGACCGCCGTGCGCGCGCGGACCTGCGCGGACACCGGGGCATCCTGCACCAGGGAGATTTCCCCCAGGTACGCGCCAGGCCCCAGCGTGTTGAGCTGGCGCGCCTCCGGCTCCGGCCCGCTGAACACGTCCACCGCGCCCTCCAGGAGCACGAAGAGGCCGCTGCCCGGCGAGCCCTTCTCCAGCAGCACCGCGCCGGCCGGGATGAGCACCTGCCGCGCCACGCGGTACAGGTCCTTCATGTCGTCGAGCGACAGCTCCCCGAAGATGGGGATGGCCTTCAGGTAGTGGTAGCCATTGGACTCCGGCGCCGCCGAGTTCGAGGGCAGGCGCGCGATGACGGCCTTCGCCTCCGCGTCCATGCCCAGGCGGTGCAGCAGCCGGGCCTTCTCCGCGGCCAGCGCCGGGTCTCCCCGGGCGGTCTCCGAGCCGCGCATCGTGTCAGCCAGGAGCGCCAGCGCGCGCCGCGTGAAGCCTTCGCCATCCAGCAGCTTGCACATGCGCAGCACGGACTCCAGGTGACGCGGGTCACCCGAGGGCACGCTCGCGAGCGCCTCCACCTCCGCGTGCGGCTGGCCCAGGTCGCGGTAGATTTGCGCCGCCTCATACGGGCGGCCCAGGCGCACCAGGCAGTGCGCCATGGCCTCGCGCGCGCCCAGGCCGCGGTAGGCCTCCAATGCGCGCTCCATGGCCCCGCCCCGCTCGAAGGCGGCGGCGGCGCGCTCCACCTCACCGGCGCGCAGGTACGCCTCCGCCGCGTCCACGTAGCGCCCGCCCTGGACGTACAGCTCCGCCACCAGGGCCGCCGCGCCGCAGCCATCCAGCAGGCGCGCGGCGCCCGAGAAGTCGCGGGCCTGGCGCAGGACCTCCGCCAGCCGCTGGCGCTCCGCCACCGCGGCCTGCGCGGCCTCCTTCTGGAGCCGCTCGCGCTGGGAGCTCCCCAGCTCCTCGTAGAGCTGCGCCGCCACCTCGGACGACGGCTGCATGAGCAGCACGTGGAACGCGCCCTCCCCCGGGACCGCTGCTCGGGGGCCTTCCAAATTCATCTCCGCCTCGGACCGCGACATCACGCGCCTCCCCCATTCCGGGTCACCACGCACCTCCGGGCCGGTCCACGCCGGCCCGGACTTCCCGGAAGACTCGGAAATTCTATAGCACGTCGGCGAGCGGAGTTCCTCGCCTCCGTCAGCGGACGGAGACGAGTTCGGTGTCGAAGATGAGGACCGTGTACGGCGGAATCCGGCCGCCCGAGCCGGTGGCGCCGTAGCCCAGGGACGACGGGATGATGAGGCGGCGGCGGCCCCCCACGCGCATGCCGACGATGCCTTCATCCCAACCGGCGATGACCTGCCCCACGCCCAGGGTGAAGCCAAGGGCGGGCCCATTTCCGGTGGCGTCGAAGCTCCGGCCGTCCGGCAGGTAGCCCGTGTAGCGCACCTGCACGCGCTTGCCCGACTCGGCCAGCGCGCCATCCTCCACGAGGAACGTGTCGTGGATGTAGAGCCCGCTCTCCAGGCGGGTCATCGCGGCCAGGTCCACGTTGAGAGACTCCGCGTACGTCACCTTGGTCGGGTCTCCCGAGTCGGGGTTGACGCTCTCGTCGTCGCCACAGCCGAGCAGCGAGACAGCCAGGAGCATGGGAGCCAGCAGGGAGCGGAGCATGACGACCTCGAAGGAGTGCGCGGACCGGGAATCGGCCTCGCGGGACGGCGCAGCCTGCCCCGGCCCGGCGGCGTGGGAAAGGGGCCTGGGGTGCGCCCGCGCCACCTTCGTGCCTGCCCCCCCCGGAATCCTGGAGCGCGGCGGGGAGGTGTCCGTTATGCAGGGTTCCCGATGCCACGCTGGGTCAGCCTGCTCCTCTTCTTCGTTCCCGTGCTCGCCGTGCTCTCGGTGGGCCATGTCTATCTCTACCGCCGGCTCGTCCGTGACGTGACGAAGCGCAAGTGGCTGCGGCGCACCGCCCAGGGGCTGTTCGCCGTGGGCTTCGTGGGCGCCCTGGGCGCGCGGGCCATTGGCTCCGTGCTGCCCTCCGAGGGTGCTCGGCGCCTGGGCATCGTCTTCCTCCTGTGGATTGGCCTGGTCCTCTACCTGCTCATGTTCACCCTGGCGGTGGACACGGTGCGGGCCCTGGCCGCGTGGCGTGAGCGCCGCAAGGCCCGCGCGCAGACGGCAGTCCCCTCCGCGCCCGCCTCGCCGGAGCGCCGGGCCTTGCTGGGGCAAGGGCTCGCGGTGAGCGCGGGACTCGCGGGCGTGGCGGTGAGCTCCTACGGCGGCTGGCGCGCGTACCATCCACCCGATGTGCGCGACCTCCCCGTGCGGCTGCCCCACCTGCCGCGCGAGCTGGAGGGCCTGACGCTGGTGCAGCTCACCGACATCCACATCGGCGGGGTGATTCAGCGCCGCTTCATGGATGAGCTGGTGGCCCGCACCAACGCCCTCAAGCCGGACGTCATCGCCATCACCGGGGACCTGGTGGACGGCTCCGTGGAGTCGCTCGGCGTCTTCGCCGCCAGCCTGGGGAAGCTGAGCGCGCGGTACGGCACATACTTCGTCACCGGCAACCACGACTACTACTCGGGCGCCGATTCGTGGGTCGCCTTCCTGGAGGGGCTGGGCATCCACGTGCTGCGCAACCGCTCCGTGTCCATTGGCGACGGCGCGGCGTCCTTCCAACTGGCGGGCGTGGACGACTGGAGCGCGCACCGCATGGGCGAGCGCGGCTATGACCTGGACGCGGCGCTGCGCGACGTGCGCCCCGACCGGGCCTCCGTGCTGCTGGCGCACCAGCCATCCAACTTCGACGAGGTGGCCCGGCGCGGCGTGGGGCTCCAGATTTCAGGGCACACGCACGGCGGACAGATGTTCCCGGCCAACCTGATGGGCGACCTCATCTGGGGAGACCGCAACGCGGGCCTGAGCCGCACGGGGGACTCGCTCATCTACGTCAGCCGGGGCTGCGGCTTCGTGGGCCCGCCCATGCGCGTGGGCGCGCCCCCGGAGATTGCCCGCCTGGTGCTGCTGCCCGCGTAGCCCCACCGGGCGCCGTCAGCCCAGCGACATGTCCAGCACCAGCGCGAGCACGAAGCCCCACATGAGGCCGGTGGTGGCCTCGCGCTCGAAGCCGCCACGGTGGCTCTCCGGAATCATCTCGTGGCTGATGACGTAGAGCATCGCGCCGCCCGCGAAGGCCAGTCCCCACGGCAGCAGCGCGGAGCTGAGGGACAAGGCCAGGAGGCCGAACAGCGCCCCCACCGGCTCCACCAGGCCGGTGAGCAGCGCCAGGAACGCGGCGCGCGACGCGGACGCGCCCGTGGCTCGCAGCGCCAGCGCCACCACCAGGCCTTCGGGAATGTTCTGCGCGCCGATGCCCAGCGCCACCGACAGGCCCAGCTCCGGCTGCGGCGCGGCGAAGGACACGCCCACCGCCAGGCCCTCCGGGAAGTTGTGCAGCGTCATGGCCAGCACGAACAGCAGCACGCTGTTCCACTTCGCGCCGCCATGGCCCTCATGGCCCTTGAGGGAATGTTCGTGCGGCATCAGGTCGTGCCACACGCGCAGGAACAGTCCACCCAGCAACACCCCCGCCGCCACGCGCAGCGCCGCCGAGTGCCCGTCATGGCCCTGCCCTCTCACCAGCTCCATCGCGGGGATGACCAGTGAGAAGGACGTGGCCGCCAGCATCACGCCCGCGCTGAAGCCCAGCATCCGGTCCTGGGCCTTCCGGCTGAGCTCCGAGGTGACGAGCACGGGCAGTGCGCCCAGTCCCGTCGCCGTGCCCGCCAGCAGGCTTGCCACCAACCCCGCCCCCATGCCTTCGATGCTCCAATGGTCCACGCGTCCGAGGTGCCTCCGCGCCCAACACTAACGGCCTCGCCCTCCGGGGCAGGACGGGATGTTGACGACGCACACAACCCCGCGACTTTTCAACGATTTCCCCGCTGGACCTTGAGAATCGCGACCGCCAGAAACACTTTCGCGAGTGGCCCGTAGAGGAGCCGGGTGATGCGGAGCCAAACGGACGAAGAGCTCATGGAACGGTTTCGCGACGGAGCACAGGACGCCTTCGAGGACCTCTTCGAGCGGCACGCGCCGCGGGTCCAAGGCTTCCTGGCCCGGATGGTGCGCAATGGCGCGCTCGCGGAGGACCTGCTCCAGGCCACCTTCTTGTCCGTCATCCGCTCGCGAGGCCGCTACGAGCCCGGCACCCGCTTCACGCCGTGGCTGATGACCATCGCCGCGAACGCCGCGCGCGACGCGCTGAGGCACCAACGGCACGTGGACGCCTACGCCTCCCGGAAGGACACCGCGACGCCCGCGTCCCCGGCGCCGGATGACAGCGACCCGGCGCTGCGCAGGCACCTGCTGGACGCATTGCAACGACTCCATCCGGACCACCGTGAAGCCGTGGTGCTCAGCAAGGTGGAGGGCTGGTCCTTCGAGGAGATTGGCGCGCTGCGGGGCATCAGCCCTGGCGCCGCGCGGCTGCGGGCGCACCGGGGCTACGAGAAGCTGCGAGAGCTGCTGGGCGAGCTGGCGTTGGAGGTGGCGCGATGAAGCCACCGATGGACCTGGACCCGCTGCTCGCCCAGGCGCCCGCGAAGGACAACGCCGCGCTGGAGCGCGTGCTCGCCGCGGCCCGGGGCGAGCTTGCGCTTCGTCGTCCGGTGCGGCGCTGGCGCACGCAGGCCGTCTGGCTGATGGCGGCGTCCGCGGGGCTGGGCCTGCTGGCGGCCGTGGTGATGCTCGCGGTGGGCGCGGTCACCGGCCCGCTGCTCCTGGCGCGCGCGCCGCTGCTGGCCATGTTGGTGGGAACCAGCGCGGTGTGCGCCTGGGGCGCGCTGTCCCCCAAGGGCCGCTGGATGCGCCGGCTGGGCGTGGGGCTGGCGGTGGTCAGCGCGGCGGCCTTGGTGCTCGCCCGGCCCACGCCGCCTGCCCCCTCATCACTCCCGGGCTGGGTCTGCACCGTCAGTCACCTGGCCATCGACATGGTGCCGCTGGTGGTCGCGCTGTTCGCGCTGCGTGGCGCCTTCTTCCAGCCGCTGCGCGCCGTGGTGGCGGGCTTGTCCGTGGGTGCGACGGGCGCGCTGCTCGGCGAGCTCGCCTGCGAGAAGGACGCGCGGCACGTCCTCACCCACCACCTGCTCGCATGGGTCGTCATCACCGCCGTGCTGGTGGTCATCTCGAAGTCGCTCAAGCCCCGCTCCTACGCGCCATGACCCAGGACCCCTCACTCATCATCTGTCAGGACGTGGACGGCGCCCCGGTGCGCATTGGCGCGACGGTGAAGGTCGTGCCGCACTCCGGGGACGGCACCATCAGCCAGCGCTTCCTGGGCAAGACGGGCATCGTCGTGGGGCTGGTGTTCGACGACCCGGCCACGCAGTACCCCGATGACCCGCTCATCCAGGTGCGCGTCAAGGGGATGGGCGAGGACCTCTTCTTCCCGGAGGAGCTGGAGCTGGCCCCGCAGTGGGCTCGCAACCGGATTGCCCAGCACCGCCAGGCCGTGCGGGCCGGCGGCCGGAGCTCGCTGGAGCGCATGTCCTGACGGGGAGGAGTCCGCGTCAGCGCGTCCCCGACCGCGCGCGCGCGAACGCCACCGCCTGGGTCAGCGCCTTGGAGCTGGGAAAGAGGCTCCGCGCCCGCTCCTCCACCTCCAGCGCCGCGTCCAGCTGTCCCTGCGCGCCCAGCGCGTGAATCCACCCCGCCCACGCCTCCTCCAGCAAGGCCATCGCCGCGCTGGCCGCGGAGGAGAAGGCCCGCTCCGCCTCGTCGGGCGCCTGTCGCACCGAGGCCAGGAAGTGTCCCAGCGCCAGCAGGGGCTCCGGGGCTCCCGCGGAGACGTCCGACGCGGAGCGGAGCACCTGCTCGGCCTCGGTCGCCGCGGCCTCCGGGTCCGCCGCCTCGTGCCTTCCGGCCAGCAACGCGCGGCTCAACGACAGGAGGTTGGGGACGAACGCGGGGCAGCCGTGCGCCAGCGCGCGGTACGCGTCGAGCCGGTGCCCTCCCTCCAGCGGCTCCGCGTTCGCCAGCTTCCACTTCCTGCGCAGCTCCTGGGGGGACACGTGCTCGGACATGTCCGCACCCTACGCCTCCGCCGCGCCGGAGTGGGAGCCGGCAACGCGCGTCAGTAGGACGCGGTGATGCCCCAGTGCAGACTGGAGTACGTCTCCGCCGCCACGCCGCCCTCATCCCAGCCTCGCTTCGTGCCGGCCCCGGAGAACGTGTCCTGGAAGCGGGACCGGCGGAAGCGGACCGAGTAGCCGAAGGGCCCCCAGAGGTCGCCCCCGACGCCCAGCTCCGCCTCCCAGCCGAAGCTGGACACCGACGTGCCGTAGTCGCTGACCTCCGCGTCCAGCGCCGCGCCGCCGCCCAGACCCTTGCCCGGCTTCGGGCTCAGGAAGAACTGTCCCGCGCCCTCCAGCCGGACCCAGCGCAGCAGCGGCACCGACACCTCCAGCCCCACGGCGGGGAACAGGCGGTGCGACCCGGCGAGCGGGCTGTTGGCGGACTCGTCCACGTCGAAGGCGCGGGTGAGCAGGCCCGCGCGCAGCCCCGCGTAGCCTGGCGGCGCGTTCGACTCCCCCGCGCCGAAGGAGTAGCGGTACAGCGCCTGCGCGGTGAGCACCGAGTCCGTGGCTACCACCTCGCGCGTGGTCGACTGGCCGGCGTCACCCACCAGCGTCACGTTCGTGGAGGAATACCCGCGCCGGTATCCCAGCGACAGGCCCAGGCCCCGCAGCAGCGACTCGCTGTGCGCCAGTGGCAGCAGCTCCAGTTCGGCGGCGATGCCCAGGTACGGCACCGACGACGCATAGCTCACCGTGTCCCCCAGGCGCTCGTTCGCCGGGAGCCGGTCATATTCGCCACAGGACTTCACGCCGGGCCGCGCGCAGGAGTTGCGCCACGTCGTCGTGCCCCCCAGCGTCAGCCTCGCCAGGGGCGGGCGCGCCGGCGCGTCCCCCACCGTGCCGCCCGAGCCCGTGTCCAGCGACACCTCCAGGAAAGGCTCGGTGGTGGTGTGCGACTCCGGGTCCACCTCCATGCCCCACGTCCTGTCGTCCCGCGACGAGACAGCCGTCGTGGCCTCGTCCGGAAACGACTGCGCCTCCAGCCGCGGCCGTGGAGCGACTTGCGCCCGCGGGCGCACGGCCGGGCCGTCGGGCCGCTTCGTGACGGCCTTGGGGGACTCGGGCGCCAACGGCACGGGGGCCCGCGGGGCGGACTCCCACTGGGTGCCCAGCCGCCGCCGCGCGTCACCCTCCACCGTCAGCACCACGACGCGTGGCTTCGCCGCGGCGGCCTGCGGCGAGGCCAGCGCCACCACCAGGGCACACCACAGCCCCCAGCGAACCATCGAGTGTCGGGCGGTCGTCATTCTCCAGGGAGGTTCACCCACCCTCTCGGGGAAGTCCAGGCTCGGCGGTGCTCCCGCCGCTCAGGCGTTGAACGTCGCCGCGGGCCCCATCGCCTGCGCCGCGGGTGGCCTGCGGGAGGACATGGGAGGCGTCGACGTGCTCCCCTCAACAGCGGACAGGTCCTCGGCGCGTCCAATGCCCAGGAAGTCGCGGCGGTAGATGCGGACCATGGCCATGAAGATGGAGGCGATGAGCGGCCCCACCAGCAGGCCCATCATCCCGAACACCGCCAGCCCGCCGAACATGGACAGGAAGACGAGCAGCGGGTGCAGCGCCATGCGCGAGCCACACAGCCGGGGCCGGATGACGTTGTCGATGCTGCCTACCAGGAAGGCGCCCCAGGCCAGGAGGAACACGCCCTCGCCCACCTGGTTGGCGGCGATGAGCACCACGCCAATGGGGCCCCACACCAGGGCCGTGCCGCCCACGGGCACCAGCGCCACCAGCACCATGGCCGCGCCCCACACGCCGGCATGTGGCACCCCCGCGATGAGCAGCCCGACGAAGCCCACGGCGCCCTGGATGAGCGCGGTGAGGGTGTTGCCATAGATGATGGCGTAGGCGACGTCGGTGAACTCGCGCGCGAAGGCCTCGAAGTAGCGCCGGTCCAGCGGGATGAGCCGCATGACCTCGGCCACCAGCCGGCGCCCGTCGAGGAAGAAGTAGTACATGGCCACGGACATCAGGAACAGGTTGATGACCAGGTCCGTGCCCGCCGCCGCCACGTCGCGCAGCAGCGACGCGCCGCCCGTCACCGCGGCCAGGAGCGCCCGCTCCGTCTCCGCGCTGTCCGCGTCCAGCCGGAGGTAGCGCTCCAGGCCCAGCGGCAGGCTGGCGAGGAACGGGTGACGCAGGTGCTGCTGCTCCAGCAGGGCCTGCGCCTGGCCCACCAGTTGGAACACCTCGCGCGCCACCATCCACCCCACCAGCGCCAGCGGCGCCAGGATGAGGACGAACACGGTGACGGTGGACACCCCGGCGCTGAGAGACTTGCGTCCCCCCAGCTTGTGGCACAGGGAGTCCTGCACCGGCATGAACAGCACCACCAGGAAGCCGCCCAGCAACACCGGCATCAGGAACGGCAGCAGAATCCTGGAGAAGAGGATCAGCGCCAGGGCGAAGAGCCCGGCGAATACAAAGTTGGACCACCGCCTCGAGTCAGCCACCGCCCCACCCCACCCTACGAGCCCACCGAACGCCGCCCTTTCCCAACGTAGGAACCAGCCGTCCCACCGGGAAGTCCGGCCTCCGCCTCAAGGAGAATCAAGTCATGACTTCTGGACGTTTCGCCCCCTTCTTCGCCGGGTTGCTCCTGCTCACCACCGGCGCCTGTGGCGGAGGAGCCGCCCCCTGCACGGAGTGCCCCGCGGTCGAAGGCCGCTACCGGCTGCAGTTCAACCCGGACGCGGGCGTGCCCTCGGAGTGCGCGCTCCTGGGGGTGGAGGTTCCCACGGGTGAAGTCCTGGACATCGCCCGCTCGGGCGAAGACCTCGCCAGCCGACTGGCGGGCGTCCCTGTCCGGGGCACCATCACCGCGCAGGGGACCTTCCTGCTGACGGGAACGGGAGCGCCCACGGCGAACCGGACGGACACGCTGACGCTCACCGGCAGCTACATGGCGCCGCTGACGGATGGCGGGACGGCGTCCATCGCCGGCGTCCTCACGGGCAGCTACGTGCGCGCGGCCGACACGGGGGGACAGCGCTGCAACGTCAACACTCCGTTCTCGGCGACCCGGGACTGAGCCACGGGCCGCACGAGCGCGGTCGGGACGACTACTTCTTCTTCGACTCGGCGGCGGCCTTCGCCTCGGCCTTGTTCTTCTTCGCCCGCTTCTTCCAGGCCTGCTTGATCTTCATCTGCACGCGACGGTGCTTGCTCTTGCTGCGGGCCATCTTTGACTCCTGTGCTCCGTACGGAGACGTGAAAAGAGGGGCTTAACTATCAGAACCCGCCGGGCTCCCGGAAGAGGAACCCTCTGGGCCCCCCGGCTCGCCGGGGTCGTCCGGTGCCGGACGGGTGGGAAACGGGATTCCCTCGGCGCTCCGGACCTGGGTCGGCCGGGCGGTGGACGCCTTCACGTCCCCCTCCCGGTCCTCGGTGCCGGGCCGCTCCCTGGCCGCCGGGGCGCTCGACTGCTGGGGGCGCTTCTTCACGGAGGCGAAAATCGGCTTGTAGGCGTCCAGGAAGCGCCGGACCTCGTCCAGGGGGAGCGCCGGGCAGTGGTTTCCGTTGGCCCCCGTCATGGACGTGGCCATGCACATAGCGTTGAGGATGGCCTCCTCGGTGGCCTCCATGACGGCCTCGTAGAGGGGGTCCAGGCGCTGGTCCAGGAGGAGCTTCAGCTTGTAGACCATCTTCTGCGTGCGCCGGGGGATGATGTTCGCCGTGGAGAAGCCGACGACAATCTCCCCCGAGCCGTGCGCCGCGTAGCTGCCCACCCGGCCAATGCCCAGCGCCACGCGCTTGCAGAGGCGGTTGATTTGATGGCTCAGCAGCGGCGCGTCCGTGGCCACCACCGCGATGATGGAGCCGTACGTCTGGCCGCGCTTGGGTGTGTCCTTGAACTTCTCCGCCAGCACCTCGCCCACGGGCAGGCCGCCCACGCGCAGGTTGTGCATCTTCCCGAAGTTGGACATCACCAGCACCCCCAGCGTGTAGCCGCCGAGGACCTCCGGCAGCTTGCGGGAGGACGTGCCGATGCCGCCCTTGAAGTCGCACGTCACCATGCCGGTGCCGCCGCCCACGTTCCCCTCGGCCACGGGGCCGTTGGAGGCGGTGTGGATGGCCTCGAAGACATGCTCCTCGCGCACGTGGCGCCCGGAGATGTCGTTGAGCCAGGAGTCGTCGCACTCCCCCACCACGGGGATGATGACGTCGTGCTCGTCGCCGATGCCGGGGTAGCGGTCCACCAGGTAACGCGCCACGCCGTCCGACACCGCCCCCACCGCCATGGTGTTGGTGAGGAGGATGGGCGTCTCGATGAGGCCCCACTCCATGAGCTGCGTCATGCCGGAGACCTCGCCCGCGCCGTTGAGCACGAAGCCGCCGCCCGTCATGCGCTCCATGAAGATGTTCCCCTGGTTGGGGAGGATGGCGGTGACCCCCGTGCGCACCGGACCGTGCCCGGGGCGCAGCGGGCCCTCGCCCCGTATCAACGTGCTGTGCCCGACGAGCACCCCCTCCACGTCGGTGATGGCGTTGAACTTGCCGGGCTTGAAGCGCCCCAGCGGCAGGCCCAGCTCACGGGCCCGGACGCGCGGACCGGTCTCCTCGGGGATGTGCACCATGGAGGGGGACACTAACCGACCGCTCCCCACCGTCAACCACTCCACCCGGCCCCGCCCGCCGCCTCGGTGGGCGGACTCGGGCCGGGGCGTCACGTGGGACTCAGGCCTTCGCGTCCACGCGCGGCAACGGCTCCGCCGCTGGGGATGCCGGTGCGGGGGCCGTCACGGCTACGGGCGGCGCGGCGGCGGGAGCCCCCTCTTCCAGGGGCACGCTCTTGCGCAGCACCGAAGCGGGGTGCTCGCTGGCGGCGCGGCGCGCCTCGCGCTCCTTGTAGCGGCGGATGGCGGGGGCCATGATTTCGCCGATGAGCCCCCGGTAGTCCATGCCGGCGCCCTGGGCGATGAGCACCAGGTCGCTCCAGCCCGGCGTCAGGCCCGGCAGCGGGTTGCACTCGATGAAGTAGATGCGCCCCTTGTCGTCCATGCGGAAGTCGATGCGCGCGACGTCGCGGCACCCCAGCGCCATGAACGAGCTGCGCGCCGCCGTGCGCAGCCGCTCCAGCAGCGCGGGCTCCAGCTTCGCCGGCGCGTCGTAGCGGATGCGGTCCGTCCAATCGAGCTTGTGCTGGAAGCTGTAGACGGGGTTCTTCTCCTCCCGGTCCAGGAAGACGATCTCCATGGGCGGCAGGACGCGGGGACGCCGCTCGCCCAGCAGGCCCACGGTGAACTCACGGCCGCGGATGTACTCCTCGATGAGCGCCGGCTGCTGGTACTTGCCGGCGATCTCGCGCACCACCTCGCGCAGCTCCGCCTCGCTGTGGCAGACGCTCTTGGTGACGACGCCCTTGGAGCTGCCCTCCGCCACCGGCTTCACGATGAGCGGGAAGCTGGTGAACTCCTTGTTGAGGCGCTCCTTGCCCGTCGCCATGAGCTGGAAGTTGGGCGTGAGGATGCCGGCCTGCCGGACAATCTTCTTCGCCAGGCCCTTGTCCAGGGCGATGGACAGCGTGGCCGGGTCCGAGCCCGTGTACGGGATGTCCAGCAGCTCCAGCAGCGCCGGGACCTGGCTCTCGCGGTTGCGGCCCTTGAAGCCCTCCGCGATGTTGAACACCACGTCCAGCGGCGTGCTCGACAGCACCGAGGGCAGCTCGGCCGTGGCCTCCAGGTCGATGACCTCGTGGCCCCACGACGCAATCGCCTCGCGGATGGCCTGGAGCGTGTTCGGCGAGTCGTACTCCGCCTCGCTGTCCTCCACCGTCTCCGCCGTGGCCGTGGGCTTCACGCGCTTCACGTTGAAGCTGAAGCCCACGCGCAGCGGACCGCTCTTGCGCGCCGGCTTGCCCTGGCGGCGCGACGAGTCCTTGATTTTGTACCGCTTCGCCGCGCTGGTGATGATGGAGTTGATGACCCCATCCAGGTGCAGGCCGTCCAGCTCCGCGGACGCGTAGATGCCCGCGCCCGGCTCCAGGCTGGGGAGCGCGTTGATCTCCAGGAAGTACGGCACGCCGGCGTCGCTGAGGCGCACGTCGATGCGGCCCAAATCACGACAGTCGAGCGCCTGGTACACCTTCTGCGCCATCCGCCGGATGTCCTCCGCCGTGCGAGGCGGAATCTGCGCCGGGGCGCGCACGCTGACCGCGCCCTCCCGCGACGTCTTCAGCGCGTAGTCGTAGATGGCGTACTTGCGGTCCTGCGTGACGGCCGGGTCGATGACGTACTCCACCGGGGTGAGCACGCCGTCGTAGTCATTGTCCACCGACTCCAGGAACGGCACCGCGAGGTCGCGGCCGGAGATGTACTCCTCCACCAGCACGCCGGACGGGTACTTCTCCAGCGCGGCGGCGACCTTGGCGCGGACCTCGTCCAGCGTCTCCGCGATGGAGTCCTGGGTGATGCCCTTGGAGGACCCTTCGAAGTTGGGCTTCACGATGACGGGGAAGCGCAGGTTCTCCGCGGACAGCTCGCTGAGCTTCTCCACGTACTGCCAGCCGGGCGTGCGGATGCCCTGCTTGGACAGCACCAGCTTGGTGAGCTGCTTGTCGAGCGTCAGCGCCAGCGCGTACGCGTCCGAGCCCGTGTACGCGAAGCCCAGCTCGTCGAAGAGGGCCGGATAGAAGGCCTCGCGGAAGCGGCCGCGGCGCCCCTCGGCGGTGTTGAAGATGAGGTCGGGGCTGTAGGCCTCCAGCCGCGCCACGGTGCGCGAGGCCGGGCCGCTCACCTCGAAGCGCTCCAGCCGGTGGCCGATGCGCTCGATGGCCGCCGCGAGCGCGTTGACCGTCTCCTGCGTGTCGAACTCCGCCTCTTCTTCCAAATCAGACAGCCTGAGGTTGTGGGTCAGCGCGATGCGCACGGGTACCCCCTTCGCTTCCTGAACAACGAGCGTCCACGGCGCACCTTCGCCGCGGACATGAGCCTGCCGGAGGCGCGCTCATGCGCGACCGGCGTGCGTGCTGCAACGGTTACGCCCGCGACAACCTTCCCGTCGACCACCTGCGTCTGCGCCCAGGTGTCGCCCAGCCGCCAGCCCAGCGGGTCCCTCAGCACGCGCCACGCCTCCACGCCGCCGATGACGAGCAGCCCCGCCGCCGCGGCCACCGTCCCATGCGGCGCGGGCATCATCCCCAGCAGCACGATGAGCGCCAGCGGCGCGTTGCGCAGGGTGCTGTCGCGGTGCCGCGCCGCCGAGCGCGTGGGCAGGTGCATCACCTTCACGCCGAAGATGCGCTTGCCCACGCTCTGGCCCTGGAGCATCCCGTCCGCCAGCAGCAGGAACAGCAGCGCCACCACCGCGCCCGCCGCCCCCCCCACCACGTACAGGCCCCACGCCACCGACACGTCCACCGCCCGCGCGCCGCCGCGCAGCCAGAGCGAGGCCTTGGGATAGGGGGAATCGGGTTGCGCCTCTCCGGACACCAGCCGCAAGGCGCGGCCACCCTGCCTGCTCGCCGCCATGAACACGCGGCTTCGCGCGGTGCTCACTCCTCCGGCTCCAGCGTGAGGCCTTCCTCGCGCGGCTCGGGCTCGTCCAGCCCCGCCAGGCGCGCCAGCCGTTCGTGGGCGCTCAAAGGAGAAATCATGGGCGCGGCCCACTCGGCGTGCTCGCGCGTGTACTCCGCCGCGAGCGCCGCGGTGGGGCTGCCCGTCTCCGACATCCGCATCAGCCGCCCGCGCGCCGCGTCTTCATCGTGCTCGGCGGGGCCGCCCTGGCGCGTGAAGAGGATGAAGGCCATGGCCGGGCGCTTGGAGGACTCGCGCATCGCGAACTGGATGCCGTCGAGGCTCCAGCCCTTGGCCGTCCACTCATTGAGCGTGCGCTCCAGGGCGCCCTCGTCCACCGTGGACAGCTCGACCACTTTGTACTGCAAGGGTCCTGGGGGGGTGACACGGACCGCGCGACCGGCGCCGGACCGCTGCTTCGCGGTGCGCCGGCGTTGGGGCGGGGGCTTCTGGGACTTTCGTCCAGGCCGCTTGGGGGTTGGCATTGTGCGACGCACATTTGGACGCAACGCGCGCGGCGGATCAAGCGTCAACCCGCCGCGAGTCCGGCCGGCTGTTGCCTACAGGAGCTTCGCCGCTTCCAGGGCGTGGTAGGTGATGATGAGGTCGGAGCCGGCGCGCTTCATGGACGTGAGCGTCTCCAGCATCACCCGCTCGTAGTCAATCCACCCGTTCTGCCCAGCGGCCTTGAGCATCGAGTACTCGCCGGACACGTTGTAGGAGACGACGGGCAGCTCCCAGCGCTCACGCACGGCGCGGATGACGTCCAGGTAGGCCAGCGCGGGCTTGACCATGATGAGGTCCGCGCCCTCCTCCACGTCCAGGGCCACTTCCCGGAGGGCCTCGCGGAAGTTGCCGGGGTCCATCTGGTAGCCCCGGCGGTCACCGGAGGTCGGCGTGTTCTGGGCGGCCTCGCGGAACGGGCCGTAGTAGCCGGACGCGAACTTGGCCGAGTACGCCATGATGGGCAGCTCGCCGAAGCCCGCCTCATCCAGGGCGGCGCGGATGGCGGCCACGCGGCCGTCCATCATGTCCGACGGCGCGATGATGTCCGCGCCCGCCTTCGCGCAGCTCACGGACATCTTCGCCAGCAGCGGCAGCGTGGCGTCATTGACGACGTGGCCGCCCTCCAGCACGCCGCAGTGGCCGTGGTCGGTGAACTCGCAGAGGCAGACGTCGACGATGACCTGGAGGTCCGGCTCGGCCGCCTTGATGGCCTGGATGGCGCGCTGGACGATGCCGTCGTCGGCGTAGGCCTGGGTGCCGCGGGCGTCCTTGTGGTTCGGGATGCCGAACAGGAGGACGGCGGGCACGCCCAGCTTCCGGGCCTGCCGGGCCTCCGCGACGACGTGCTCCAGCGACAGGTTGAAGATGCCCGGCATGGAGACGATGGGACGGCGCACGTCCCGGCCCTCCACGACGAACAGGGGGTAGATGAAGTCGCCCGGGTCGAGGCGCGTCTCGCGCACCATGTCGCGCAGGACGGCGTTGCGGCGCAGGCGGCGGGGTCGGTGGATGGGATAGGCCATGGCGTCGCCGGTATAAACCGGCGGCGCCGCGCCTTCATCGTTTCTGGCCCCTGCTCGCCTGCTCAGCCTGCGACGAGCCTCCAGCTCCGCTGATGGTTGCGCGCCTCCCGGGCGTGGCGCTGGGCGCGGCGCTCGGCGATGTCCGCTTCGTGCAGGGCGCGGGCGTAGCGCACGCGCGCCGCCTCCGTCCCCGTCGCCAGGTCCTGGTCGGCCAGCGCCAGCTCGCGGCGGGCGTCCAGCAGCTGCTGTTCGATGCGGTCCTCGTACGTCATGTCCCGTGCTCCTTGGGGCTGGGGTCCGCCGCCGGACAATGCATGGGCCGGACCGTGGAGCTCCAAGGAACATGGAAGCCGCCAAGTCCCCGGAACAACGAGGTACCGCGGCGCGGCAGGCACAGCAGGCGTGCGAAGCGGCTTTCCCACGGGCGCGAACGGAGCGCCGCAGGGGGCCGCCAGGAGACCGCTCCGCCCGCCCGGGCGACCGCCCGGCAACCTGACGCAATCGGTGGACGGCCCGGTCGTCTACATTCCCGACCGTGACAAGCCAGGCACCCGCCATCGAAGTGAGGGGATTGAGGAAGACGTACCACCGGGCCTTCCGGAAGGGAGGCACCGAGGCCCTCCGGGGCATGGACCTGACGGTGCCGGAGGGCAGCGCCTTCGGCCTCATCGGCCCCAACGGTGCGGGCAAGACGACCTTCATCAAGAGCATCCTGGGCATCGTCCAGCCCACGGAGGGCGCCATCCGCGTCCTGGGCGGCTCCCCCGAGGACCCGCGCATCCGCGCCCGCATCGGCTACCTGCCCGAGCGCCTGCACCTGCCCGGCACCTGGACGGCGCCCGCCTTCCTGGCGACGGTGACGCAGCTGAAGGGGCTCCCGGTGGACCCCGCGGTGAACCTGCGCCTCCTGGAGCGCGTGGGCCTGTCGGACGCGGTGGGCCGGCGCATTGGCGGGTACTCCAAGGGCATGCGTCAGCGGCTGGGCCTGGCCGCGGCGCTGGTGGGCACCCCTTCCCTGCTGGTGCTGGACGAGCCCACGGACGGAATCGACCCCATGGGGCGGATGGAGGTGCGGCGCATCCTCCAGGACGAGGTGCGGCGTGGGACGACGCTGTTCCTCAACTCGCACCTGCTGGCGGAGACCGAGCGGGTCTGTGATCGCGTCGCCATCCTCGCGGGAGGCCGCGTGGTGCGCGAGGGCCGGCTGGAGGACCTGGCGCGGGGCGGCGTGCGGTGGCTGGTGCGCTTCGCCCCCGGGGCGAGCACCGAGGCCCTGGTGGCGGCGGGGTTCATCCGAGGCGCCGCGGAGGGACAGTACGTCGTCGAGGCAGAGGACCCGGCGGCGCTCAACGGCGCATTGGACCGGGCACGGGCGACTGGGGCATTGATGGTGGAGCTGCGGCGTGACGGAACGGACCTGGAGTCGGTGCTGATGGGAACAGTGGAGGCCGCGGCGTGAAGCCCGTCCTGGGAATCGCGGGCTACGTGCTCCGTGAGGCGATGTCGCGCAAGTTCATCCTGGCCTTCATGGTGGGCATCACCCTGGTGCTAGCCGTGGTGGCGCTGAGCTTGCGCATCGAGGTGGTGGATGGGGCGCTCGCGGCGTCCCGGCTGTTCGGCGAGGAGCTCCGCTCGAGCATCCGCTCCGTCGACGTGGCCCTGCGGCCCGTGTACCAGGCCGCGGCGTTCCTGGTGTTCTACGGCGGCATCCTGTTCGGCATCGTCGCGTGCTCGGACTTCGCGCCGTCGCTGATGTCACCGGGGCGCATCGAGCACCTGCTGGCGCTGCCGATTCAGCGCTGGCACCTACTGGCGGGGACGTTCCTGGGGGTGATGGTGCTGGCGCTGGGCGGGACGCTGTATGGGACGACGGGGCTGGTGCTCATCTTCGGCGTGAAGGCGGGGTACTGGACGGCGGGTCCGCTCATCGCCGGGCTGCTGGCGTGCGTGGGCTTCGCGGCGGTGTACGCGGTGATGCTGACAGCGGCGACGCTGGTGCGCAGCGCGGCGCTGTGCGCGGCCGCTGGCTTCGTCTTCCTGGTGGGAGGCATCATCGCGGGCTACCGGCAGCAGCTGACGCCCTTCTTCGAGGAAGGCTTCGGACGGGAGGCCTTCCGGGCGGTGACGCTGGTGTTGCCGCGGCTGTCCGCGCTGGCCATGGCCGCGGGCGACATCGCCGCGTCCACGCCGCTGGAGGTGCATTCGCTGGGCATGTTGTTGCTCGGCGTGCTGGTGTTTGGATTCGGGGCCCTGGCGGTGGGGTTCTGGCGCTTCGAGGGAAAGGACTACTGACATGGACAACCGTGGACGCCGCCGGGTGTGGCTCGTCGTGGCGGCGATGCTGTTCGTGGTGGCCGCGGTGTTGATGTTCACCGGGCAGGGTGAAGCGCCCGCCATGGAGACGCCGAAGGTGGAGTTTCCCCGGCGGATGCGGGCCCCCGAGCGGGAGCGCGCGGAGCGGCGCCGGACGCAGGTCTTGCCCGTGCAGGTGGACGCGGGCACGCAGGAGCGCGCGCGGCCCAGGGACCCCCTGCTGGCCGCCCTGCCCCGCGGAGAGGGCAAGACGGCGGTGGTCATCGAGGCGAACGCCCTGCGGCACTCGCCCATTGGTGAGCTGCTGCTGGACTGCCTGATGCGGGATGGAGGGAAGCGGCTGGAGGAGCTGCGCAACCTCAGCGGCGTGGACCCGCTCCAGGACCTGGACCGCCTGGTCATCACCGATGAAGGGATGATGCTGTCGGGCAACTTCGGCAACGCGAAGTTCAAGGAGCTGCTGGGCGAGCGCGTGTCCATGGACTACGGCGAAGGCGCCCGGGTGTACGAGCCGGGCGACATGACGGTGACGCGGCCGGATGGGAGCACGGCGCGACGCCGAAGCGAAGCCGCGGTGGCGACGTGGAACAACGAGCTGCTGGTGATTGGCAAGTCGCCGGACGAGGTGAAGGCGGTGGTGGACCGGGTGGAGGGACGCGGCCCGGACGAGCCGCCCGCCATCTCCGAGGGCAGCACCTACGGGGAGATGTACGGCGTGCTGTCCGTGGACCAGCTCGCGCGGCTGTTGCCCAAGGAGCAGGCGGAGCTGGCGGAGCGCATCCGCCAGGTGGCGCAGAACGTGGAGCTCCACGTGGACGCGAGCGGCGACGTGGCGATGGTCGCCGAGGTCCGCGGCGCGAATGGCGACGAAGTCACCGACCTGGGCAAGACGCTGGGCGCCGCGCTGAGCATGGCGCGCATCAAGGCGCAGGCGGAGGGTGAGAAGGATTTGGCGCAGCTGCTCGACTTCGCGCGCGTCCAGCCGGATGGGACGTCGTTCAAGCTGGAGATGGCGGTGCCGCTCGACGTCATCCAGAAGCGGCTGGCGTTCTGCAAGGAGGAGCGGAGCGCGGCGGAGGCGGCCGAGCGGTAGGCCGCGAGTCATTGCTCCCGCGTTGCCCACGACGCTGCCGTCAAGGCCGCGCTACGTCGCCGGCCGGGGATTGAGCATCGTCCACTGGACACGCGTCCCCGGAGGATGGAACCGCAGGAACCTGTCCAACGTGTGCGGCCGCGTATCTGGCCGCCACGACGTCCAGAGAATCTGGTCCTGGAAGGGCTCACACTTCAGGACGAAGTACCCGTCCTGGTGCCGATCCACCTGACCCACGCAGGTCGCCACGCGCGTCTCTCCCTCATAGGAAGGCAGATACTGGTCCACGGCCTCTGACGTTGCGCCGAAGTCGATCATCTCGTCGAAGTGGAACACCGCCTCCACGGAGGGCCGGGTGACCGAGCGCATCAAGGCGAGCGTCCGCGCCCTTCCCTCGCGGTCCACATTGGGATTCGTCAGGGCTCGCGCCTGCGCCTGCAACGCCCGGGTATGCGATGACAGCGGGGCCACCAGGAGGTCGCAGACGATGGGCAGGTGGTCGCTCACGTACTTCCGGTAGATGTAGAACGCCTGGTGCTTCGTGGAGAGCGTTCCGAGCTTTCCCTTCTGGGGGTCGTCGTCCGGGAGGTCGAACTCCGAAAGGTTCGCCTCAATCCAGGAGATGACATCCAGCACCGCGGCTGAGGCCACGCTCGACTTCAGCGCGCTCCCCTTGAGGAAACAGTTGTCATAGGCGCTGCTGGTGAAGGCGGCGGTGTCTGGCGCCTTCTCTCTCCACTTCGCGGCCCCATGGATGCTCGCCAGCGAGGTCGCGATGCCATCCGGGATGAGCGGCTCGAAGCCACGCGTGCTGAAGTCCTCGTACAGGGCATTGGCGATCTTCTGCTGCCCGCTGGGCTTTGGGACGCCGGGAGCCCAGTCCAGGTTGAAGTCACCGATGACCATCACGTCCTCTTCGTCTTCGAGCTTCTTCGTCGACCCGGTGCCGGCGTTCATCAGCTCGCGCATCGCTGCGGCGCGGAGCTCCACCCCCGCGTTGGTGGACGGGCCGAACGGGCCATGAAAGGCCACGAGGTACATCATGTGGCTGGTGCCGCGATACGGCAGCCACAGCTCCACCGGGAGGAGATAGGGACAGCGCCCGTAGAAGCCGATGCTGTTGTCCTGATAGCCAAGGAGCATGCCGGCCTTGAAGACCGGCATGCCGTGCGACGTGTCCTCCTCGCCTGGCGCACGCATCACCAGCCGCGCCGCGGCGGACTTCACCGACACGAGCTTGTCTTTCATCCAGACCCCCATCGAGCTGGAGCTCTGGGTGCCTGTCCCCTGCCGAAGGAGGATGGAGTAGCTCTCCTGACAGGTGCACATGTAGAACGTGAGCGCATCCACGGTCTGTCGCAGGTTCTGGAGCGGAGTGGTGTACGCCCCAAAGTCCTCACAGCTCCCACAAGAGCCAGACCCCAGGGACTCGCCACACGCGCATCGCTTCAGACGAAGCACGAAGCGCCAGTTGTCCTGCGGCGGACACGTGGAGATGTCCGTGCTCCAGTCGAGCTCCTGCTCACTCCAGTCGTCCTGGACGTAGACGAGCTTGTAATAGCTCCGCACCGGGAGGAAGGCGTCGTCGCGCAGCTGCTCCATCCACGCCTGCGCGGGTGCGCCCTTCAAGTCGACACACAGGCCCTTGAGCAGCTTGGGGTGATAGCCGTAGTCCCCCAGGAACTTCTTCAGGCTCGCGTTCTTCCGAGCGCGCTCCGCGGCAGCGTAATATCGAGAGTCCGCCTTCAGGTTCTTGGCCTTCTTCTTTGTGAGCCGCGTGAGGGCCGCCGACTCCTTCTTGGTGAGCTTCTTCGTCTTCTTCTTCTTCCCGAGGCTCTCGATGCGGTTCAAATCCCGGACGTCCCGCTGCAGCTTCACCATGGCGGGCTCATAGATGCAGAGCTTCTTGGGTGGCAGCCAGCGCTTCCCCGTCATCTCGCTGACGTTCTGCTGGTAGGTCAGCGGCTCGCCGCCGTCGAGCAGGTCGAACTGCGCGCCGCCGTCATCCTCGTCGATGGCGTCATCGTCCTCATCGTCGACCGGGACAACGCCGTCGTCATCATCCTCATCGACATCGCCGTCGTCATCCAGGTCCTCCTCGTCAACGGCCTGCTTCCACCCCTTGGCGCCAACATGACCCGTCTCAATGGCGTTCATGTTGATGTAGGAGTCCGACCGGCTCTCCAGCAAGATGCAGACGTCGGCGCTCACCGCCTCGAGCACCTTGTTGATGACCTTGTTGACGAAGGGGTTCCCCAGGCTCCTCCCAGCCTCGAAGGTCTGCACGTTCCAGCTCACCACCGTGAACACCGCGGGCGGCAGGGGGAGGTTGATGACCGTCGTATGGCCTTCCGGGTCCGAGAGGGCCACGCTCCGTCCTTCCACCACGGAGAGCGCTTCCTGGTGGAGCTCGAGCTGCGCCTGTCTCCGCTTCTCCAGAACCTCTGCAACAGTCAACGGGCCCGCCATGAATCACCCTTGGTCGTGGAGTGCGAAGAGCGCCCCGCGGACGTCGTCATCGACGACGTCCGAGTGAGGCAGGGAGACCGCGGACCGGAAGCGATGCAGCACGCCCTTGGCCACGTCGTCGAACGTGCCATCGGAGGACGCACACGGGAACCCCAGGTTGCGCAGCCGCTGCTGGACGCCCCGGTCGTCCGACAGCGGCAACAAGGCGTCCACGGGGAGTTCGAGGCGCGTCGCTCCCCCGTCGAGGACCAACGTCACGCGGGTCGTCTGTGCGGGAACCACCGTGTCGATGTACCCATTCTGTGTGGTCCCTTGCTGAGAGGGAGCGTCTGGCACCTCCAGCAGATAGGGAACGCCGTCCTGCGGCTCGAACCCGACCGCCAGCCGCAACCGCAGCCGGGACACGCCGCCATTGAAACGCAGCACGTAAAGGCATCCCGTGGAGACCTGGAGGGTCGCGGGCTCCCTGGGAGGGATGTAGAGCGTGTCTTGAGCAGCGAGCTGGTTCCGCCACCGCCGCCGGGCTCGCAGTGTCCCATTCTGGGGGGCGTCCCAGAGGGTCTCGGGGAGGTGGCCCCAGCCAAAGGCAATCTTGTCCACCCCTTCGCCAGGCTGCACGACGTGCAGCGCCTCCGGGTAGGCCAAGGGCGCGAGCACACTCCACCCCGCGGGCTGGCTGCTCCGCGCCCACATGGATGAAAGAGACTCGACCACCGGAACGTCCAACGTCCGCCGGTCCAGCCCCCACAAGGTCAGCGGGTAACTGGAGTCCTCCAGCCCCTCGAAGCGCACCGCCCCGTAGGCATTCGTCTCCAGCCGGTACACGGCCTGCCCCCACGCCAGCTCGAGCACCTGGCCAGGAAGTACCCGCCCCTGGAGGTCGATGACCAAGACCTCGATGGCCATCTTGTCCACGGGCCGGCACGGCACCGTGGAGCCAGACACCGGCGTGCTGCCGAAGGTGCTCCGCGACTGCGTGTTCGCCGTGTCC
The DNA here is from genome assembly GCF_013372585.1 of Myxococcus sp. AM010. Taxonomy (NCBI): domain Bacteria; kingdom Pseudomonadati; phylum Myxococcota; class Myxococcia; order Myxococcales; family Myxococcaceae; genus Myxococcus; species Myxococcus sp. AM010. Next base: position 1,326 of record NZ_JABXEO010000008.1, on the reverse strand, counting down.
AACTGGAAGGGTGAAACGCCCAGGGGTGTTGAGAACATCAGCGCCGCTCCGCGTCCGTGGCCGACTCGAACCGCTGCCGGGCCTCACGCTGTTGGAGCTCAAGCGCAAGGCGCCGCTGGAGCTCCTGAACCCCCAACTGGAGCCGGTGCGAGGCGGAGGGGATGGATGTGTCACGGAGCAAGGCGCCCAGCCACGCGCTCTCGGGTTCGGACGCGAAGTCCCAGCCGAGCACCGCGCAGAGGTTGACGTAGACGCTCACGTCGCCCCGGGTCTCCAGTCCCACTGAGACGGCCTCTTCAACCGCCTCGCGGAGGGACGAGCGCAGCGATTCGCGGGGCTGCATGGCCACGAAGGCCGGGAAGTGACGCTGGAGGTGACCTTCCAAGCCGGTCAGGAACTGGTCCTGCCGGTGGACGTCCAGCGCCCGAAGCTGTTCGGCGCGGAGAGTCAGCATGTGTCCAGGACCGGGGAGCGAGTCGTCGAATAAAGCGGAGGCGCAACGAGCTCATCGGCATAGCAACCCGCGAGCCACCGGCTCCGCCTCTGGACATGGGTGGCATTGGAGACCGGGTGGCCTGGGGCCGCGTGCGAGCGGGACGCACGAGCGTCCTCCCATGACGCGAGCGGCGTCCGTCCGGCCGGGCGGGAGGTCGCTTCCGCGTTGCCCACGACGCCCCTTGGCGCTTTCGCCAGGGGGCGTCGATGATCCAGGAGTCAGGGCTGGAGCGACGCGCCCGCATCTTCCTGTTCGCGACGGCGCAGATTGGCCGCTGCATTCGCCGCCTTGAAGAGCGTGGCGACGATGACGGCGCGGATGACAAGGGGGAAGACGGGCAGGCGCCCTCCTTGCGTGACGGAGTCCGCCAGTACGAAGAGCGCGTCGGCGATGTACAGGAGGCCGGCGAGCATGGGCGCCGCCCGGGTGCCCCGGTAGGTGAAGAAGCCAAGCACCGCGACCACCAGCCCAAAGAGGAGGGAGCCCAACCCCATCCCCGCGGCCTCCAGGACGTCACTCCGCGCCACCATGGCGACGACACCGAGCAAGGTGTTCAGGCCCGCCAGGAAATAGAGCAGGTGCGCCGCGCGCTTGACCTGCTGCGCCGGGTCCGTGTCCGACCCCGGAACGACCTCCCCGTTGCGCACCACCGCCAGGCCCGTGCGAAACGCGCCACTCTGGAGCAGGACGTTCAGCGTGCTTCCGTCAGGGAGGTTGAAGAACACCCCCCGCTTGAGCTCGGCCGCCCCGCCGTCCAACGTTCTCACGACCTTTCCATCCAGGGTGACGGTGAACCGCTTCCACCCCCAGCCCCACGACAACTCCAAGCG